>JBLIZK010000087.1:0-10484 GCA_048859825.1 Paludibacter sp. | reverse complement strand
ACGAGATTGGTTTGTAAAAATCAGTTTTCCCTTCTTTAAATGCTTTTTCGAGGAGGCATTTGCAGGTTTCCATCTCATCGTAATAGGTAAATATGCATTCTGCTCCGTTTACTATTGAAATTGCCAATTCACCTTCGCGATCGAGGTACGAAATTCCCTGCTTTTCGATAACTGCTTTTGCTTCCGGAGTTATTTCGTCCCAAATTTTGGGTAAAAGCTGTTCGATAATTTCTACTTCATCCTGCGTTACCGGAGCACCTTCGTCGCCTTCCACGCAACAAGCGCCTTTACACACGCTTAAATCACACACAAAACGTTCTTCGAGTAAATCAAGGCTAATGATGGTATCGTCAATTTGAAGCATAAATCTTTGTTATAAATGAAATAAAGTTCAAAATTAAACATTTTAAAGTGAGTAATATTTAATCCGACTTCAAATTTCGCAATTATTAAAGGTTACTCCTGCGTTTTATTATCGGCTTTTTATATAATAAAGCTTATATTAGGAAGAACATTAGGTGATTTTTACTGTTTTATAAAGAAATTATTTATAAATTTGCGTCAATAAGGTATAATTGTTTGTAAAATACTTTTGATTTTATGGAAACGGCCCGAAAAAAGAAAAAAGAAGAAATTGATGAACAGGTTGTTGTGGCACTTGGTGCCTCCGCAGGTGGTTTAGAAGCATTACAGGATTTTTTTAAATCAATGCCAGTTGATAGTGGTTTTGCATTTGTTGTAATTCAGCATTTATCGCCCGACTATAAAAGTATGATGGATGAGTTATTAGCCCGCCATACAAGGATGAAAATACATATTGTAGAAGATGGTATGAAGGTAGAACCTAATACAATCTACCTTATACCTCCCCGGAAAAATATGTCAATTTTCCATAATCAGCTTTTTTTGGATGATTACAATTTGCGAAAGGGATTAAATTTACCCATTGATATTTTTTTCAGATCGTTGGCAAACGAAAAAGGAAAAAAAGGAATTGGTATTATCCTTTCGGGAACCGGTAGCGATGGAGCATTGGGTACAAAAGCCATAAAAGAAGCAGCCGGTATGATTATGGTACAGGACGAAGCATCGGCAAAGTTCGATGGTATGCCTCGTAGTTCGATATCAACCGGTTTAGTTGATTTTGTTTTAACTCCTGATAAAATGCCTTCAGTTTTAATTGACTATGTAAGGCACCCCTTTATTCAAAAGAGCAGCACCAACGAAGCTATATTGTCAAAAGATTTTGATAATTTGACGAAAATCACCTTAATTCTTCGGGATTTTTGTGGAATAGATTTTTCATATTACAAAAGCAATACAATTATTCGTCGACTTGAAAGAAGGGTGAGTATAAACCGATGCAATTCAATTGAGGATTATATTATTTTACTTTCAGAGTCGGATAAAGAAAAGGATACACTTTATCGTGATTTATTAATAGGTGTTACCCGCTTTTTCAGAGATAGTGATGCTTTTGCTTTTATAAACGAAAAAATATTTCCCGAAATTATTACTAAACGATCAAAAACCATACGTATATGGTCAGCAGGTTGTTCAACTGGTGAGGAGGTGTATTCTTTAGCTATTCTCATTGCGGAACGTTTGGAACACTTACGTTTAGATGTTGAAATTAAAATTTTTGCTACCGATATTGACAGGCAGGCTTTAACAATAGCAGGTCAGGGGTACTATCCTGATAATATTATGGCCGATGTTGATTCAGTATTGCTTACAAAATACTTCAATCGTATCGAAGGTGGATATCAGGTGAAAGAGGTAATTCGCAAGATGGTTGTTTTTGCCACTCATAACCTGCTTAAGGATCCGCCGTTCTCAAAATTAGACATGATTATTTGTCGTAATTTATTCATTTATCTGAAACAGGAAGTTCAATTACGTATTCTTAGTGTGTTTTATTATAGTTTAAACCCTGAGGGAGTGCTCTTTATGGGAAGTAGTGAGTCGATTGGCGAAATGACAGATGCATTTGCTGTTTTGGATGCAAAAAATAAAATTTATCAACACAAGGTAGGTTATAAACCCAATATTTCAAAAGATGTAAGTATGATGATTTCTGTAGGTAAATCAAGTACGGATAATCTACCATTTAGCAATAAGGCAATTGTTAATACTAAAAATGAACGAATACTTGAGAAAGTCATTTCGTTTTATATGCCTCCATCTATTATTATTGATTTAAATGATAATATTATTCAGATTGTAGGTAATGTAAACGATTTTACTACCATTAATCAGGGAAAATTCAGTCAAAATCTGTACTCAATTTTACCCGATAGTTTAGGTAAATTTGTTTCGGGATTTGTACGTCGTATGCGTAAGCAAAATACCTCCTTGCGTTCAGAGGGATTTTTTACGATAAATGAATTAGATAATAAGCAGATAAGACTTGAAGGTCATATTATTGAAACAGAACGAAACTTTTACAATGTAATTGTTTTTGAACTGAAAGAAAAAGTTGAAGAAAGTGAATATAAGTATAATTCGGTTGTAATATCCGATGAATTTAGCGAACGAATTACTTCGCTCGAAAGAGAATTACAGCTTAATAAGGAGGCACTACAAGCAACTATTGAAGAGTTGGAAACTTCAAATGAAGAGTTGCAATCGTCCAACGAAGAACTAATAGCTTCCAACGAAGAACTACAGAGCACGAACGAGGAACTTCAGTCGGTAAACGAAGAATTATATACCGTAAACTCTGAGTATCAGCTAAAAATTGAAGAACTCGAACGAATGAATAACGATATGAATAACCTGCTTAATAATATCGAAGTAGGTGCAATTTATCTCGATAGAAATTTATGTATTCGAAAAATCACTCCGGCAGTTTCGAAAATTACAAATATTATTCAAAGTGATATAGGCCGACCCATAGCACACATTTCTGATTTCAATTATGGTATGCCTATTATGGAAGATGTATTGAAAGTTACTGAAAATCTGCAAGCTCTCGATACTGAATTCAACGATAAAAAAGGCAGTGTGTATATTGTACGTATTCGTCCTTATAAAATTGAGAGCAATGCAGTGGATGGCATTCTGATAACCTTTATTAATATCGATAAAATAAAAAAAGAAGAGAAAAAGGTAAAAGTGCTTACGGAGAGATTGACAAATGCACTTGAAATTGGAAAAATGGCATGGTGGGAATGGGATGTTACATCAGGAATAGTAAAATTTGACCCGAAAAAGGCTACCATGATTGGTTACACTGTAGAAGAATTTCCGACTGATGTATATAAAATTTGTGATTTAATACATCCAGATGATTATGAGAATACCATGGAAATTATGCGTAAACACATGAGTGGTCAAACTTCGGCATGGCTAGCAACTTATCGTATAAAGCGTAAAGATGGTGGATATGGCTGGTATTACGATAGGGGAGAAGTTGTTAGTCGCGATGATAAAGGTAATCCATTGAAGTTGATAGGTACTGTCATTGATGTTAGTGAATTGAAATCGTACGAAGAACGGCTTAACCTTCAGAATGCATTTTTATTACAATCGTTCAGAAACGATAATTTGCCCAAACTCATAATCGACAATCAAAATAAAATATTGTATTGGAATAAAGCCGTATTTAACTTTTCGATAAAATATATTTGTTCTGATTTTATTGAATGTTTATATGATTGGCCTATTGTAAATGAACAGGGTGAAAAGTTAGAGAAAGAAAAAAATCCGTTTTTAATTGAAATGCTAACTGAAAATGCTCATTTTTCGGTACATATAAAGTCGAAAATTAATGGTGAAGTGCGTCGGTTTGATATCAGAGCACAAAGCATTGTAGATTCAAATAATCAAAAGAACGGAAAAGTGTTAACTATTATTGAGTAGTATTATGAATACACGTAACCTAAGTGCAATTATTGATGAAACTCTTTCGGACAGAAAGATTCAGTACTTTGATATCAATACATCAAAGCAGGTTTTGCTTGAAGAATTAAGCATCTATTTTCGTGAATTGGAGTTTCAAAACGACGAACTGCGTAATACTCAGTTTAATCTGGAAAAAACACGCGATTATTTGTCGGATTTAATTCAAAGTGCTCCAGTTGGTTACGTTCAATATGATGAAAATTTTAAAATTCAGCTTTGCAATAAATACTTCTCAAATATTTTGGAAATTCAATCCGAAAATATGTTGGGAACAGATTTACGCTCGTATATTCAACCTAATTCTCAGGATGATTTTTATTTTCATTTCGAGAAACTTAGAAAAAGCAGTTCCAATGAACCTTTAAATATTGTGCTACATGCAAAATCAAAATTATTGACTTTCAGAATTGAGAGTATTAGCAAAGTGATAGATGAAAAAGTTGTTTATTTAACTGCTTTTACCGACATTACTTTACTTAAAGAAATTCAGAACGAAATTCTAATTGGTAAAACCGAATTAGAGAATATTTTAAATTGTTCACCAATACATATTTGGAAGTACGATGGCAAGAGTTTTTTATTTGCGAATAAATCAATGTGTAATTTCTTTTCGAAAGGTGTTGACTTACATATTGATTTTAAACTGATAAAGTCGAAAATTCATCCGGATGATTTAGAGGTATTCGATAGTGCCTGGGAAAATGTATTTGCGGATATTGCTTCGTTCGATTTTGAGGTTAGAGTAAAAGATTATTTCAATCAGTACAGGCATATTTGGTTCAATATGCAGCCTGCCTTCGATAATGAGTATCGGTTTTTGTATTATTTAGGATATAATATTGATGTTACAGACCGTGTTAAGAGCGAAATTGCGCGTAAAGAAAGTGATGAAAGATACCGATTAATTGCTGAGAATACTTCGGATGCCATACTTGAAATCGACGACAAATTTTTTGTAACATATTGCTCTCCTGTATTTTTTAATCAGGTTAAAAAGTATCATACATATAAAGACAAACATTACTATCTTCATTCCATTCATCCGGTTGATAGAGAGACTGTTGAAACTGTTTTGAGATATTCAATTTCGCAACATAAAGAACGAATTATTTATTCATACAAGTACTTTAATAGTAATACAGATTATGCCTGGAAGGAAGACCATGTAAAGTTTTTTTACGATGCTGATGGTAATTATACGCATGCCTACGTTGTTAGCCGCGATATTTCGGAACGAAAAAGTAATGAAAATAAACTGCTTGAATATCAACGCGATCTAAAGAGTTACGCAGGTCATTTACACACACTTCGAGAAGAAGAACGTGCAAATTTAGCCCGGGAAATTCATGATGATTTAGGGCAGATACTGGTGGCGCTGAAAATTGAAGTTGGAGTGTTGAAAAACGAACTATCCAAATCTGCTGAGTTTTCAAAGATGCAAAAATCATTGGAAGCATTTTCGAAAATCTCAACTATGGTTGATAATACCATTAAAACAACACGTGGAATAATTTCGGGATTGCGACCCGATGTAATTGAGATTCTGGGTTTTGTGGATACTGTCAAAGCGTATGTGAAGGAATTTGGAATTCGGAATACTATTATTTCGAATTTTACTACAAATTTAGAAAAACTTAAACTAAATCAAACGGTTGAACTTTCGTTGTTTCGCATAATACAGGAGGCGCTAACAAATATTTCAAAACATGCAATGGCTACCAAAGTATTTGTTGACTTAAACACTTCTGAAAATACAATTACACTTTCAATTTCTGATAATGGTGTGGGTTTTGAACTCGATAAGTCGCAGAAAGTTAATCATTATGGTGTGTTGGGAATGAAAGAGAGAGTTTATTTGATTGAAGGTGAATTGAAAATTGAAACGGGACCTGGAAAAGGAACAAAAATAAATATTACTCTTCCAAAATCAAAATCAATTGTTGACGAATAGCGAACCCCCATCAATCATTTTTCAACGCTGGTATTTGTAAATGATATTTTACAGCAATTAAGCGCATACCTATAACCGAAAGCGCAGCTAAAACCTGAGTTGCTTCTCTGGGGAGATTTAATATTGTACAAAAATAAAATACCACCCCACCCAATATGCAAGCTAAAGCATAAATGTCTTTTCGGAAAATAAGCGGAACTTCGTTGATAAGGATGTCGCGTAAAATACCACCTACTGAGCCTGTAATCATACCCATGACAATGGTAACCCAAAACGGAAAACCGGCATCGATGGTTCGTTCAATACCCACTACTACAAAAAGTCCCAGGCCAATGGTGTCAAAAAGAAAAAATGCATTGTTAAAAACCTTCATCTTTTTTCCGGCAATTATAATTGCACACAATGCAATACCGGTTATAATCAGATACGATGGTTGTAGCATCCAGAATGGAGTTACGCCCAATAATAAATCGCGTGTGGTTCCGCCTCCAATAGCTGTAACCAGGCCTACTACATATGCGCCAAACCAATCGAAGTTTTTAGCAGATGCCAGTCGGATGCCGCTTATAGCAAATGCAAATGTGCCGGCGTAGTCTACAAAGTTTATTAAGTTCATGGCTTCTGTTTTGAGCTAAAAAGAAAAGCGTATCAAAATGTTTCATTCTGACACGCTCTTATTTTTTTTGCAGGCTGATTATTTTGCAGGTGCAGCTTCTTTTTGCGCATCCGGATTTTCGCCAAATCCCGGAGCAACAACACCCGGTTCAGCTTGTTTTGCATTTTGGTATTGTTCTTTAATTTCAGAATCGTTCGTTGCTACATCTTTTTTATTGACAGCTACTGAGGCAATAGAAACTAAGACTACAAATACTACCAATACCCAGGTTCCTTTTTCAAGGAAGTCGGTAGTTTTGCGTACTCCCATAATCTGATTTGATGATTGAAAGCCGGCAGCCAAACCTCCTCCTTTTGAGTTTTGAACTAAAACGAGCAAAATCAACAGCACTGATGCAATTACAATTAGAATAGTGAAAAGAGTGTACATAATTATGTTGTTATTTTTGTGTTATCAAGTATTTTTTCCAAAAATCGAATTTGGTCTGCAAAGTAAATACTTTTTTTTGGATTAATCAAATATAATTCTTTTAATAATCTCAGTGCCTGCTCATATTTTCTATTCTTAATCAGCAATTTCACCTCCTCCTCGCTTTCCGATGTATCTGCACTCGCATTATACTCATTTGCCGAGAAATAATCGGGGGTAGGTATTTCTACTTTTCGAACTTTGGTTTCCCCGGAGTTTTTCTCCGGAATGATGGTGGTAACTTCGGGCATTTTCCCGATTTGAATTGCTTCCCTGGCTGCTTTTAGTTTGTCGGCAAGGGTTTTAAGGCTGAGTTTGGTGTCGCCACCGCCCGCTTCAACTTTCTGGAGCATATCAAAATAGTTCCCGTTGGCATTGTTGCTTCGTTCAACACGCTGAGGTTTTTCTAAGCTTGCTTTATCGGGATTAAGTTTGAAATACAATGTTTTTTTATCAGAACTATAAACGGCTGCTTTTTGAATGTAAACTGCAGTGTTAATGTCGTTTGATTGTTTGAATTTTTGAGCAAGCAAAATATGCGGGTGCGCAAAATAAGGATAATGCTGAGTCATTTCCTTTAATTGCGCTACCATATCGTCAGTTATAGTGGCTTCGTTTTGTAGTATTGATATAAATTCGTTTTTATTCATTTGTGCGTCCGATGCTGATATTGCTCAGTTTTTACCATTTGCCGGCAGTGTCGTTGAATATTTTCTCACAAATTTCCTCGTTTATTTCTTTTAATAATGCATCCTGTACATTTGTAAGCATTTCACTGCTGTCAAATGTACGAAAAGCACTGTATTTTCGCTCAAAATCATCGGCCTGATTGGCTTTGCTTGTATATCGGACGTTTATGGTTACTGTAAGCTTTGTTTGCGAGGCATAATTATCAGTGCTAATAGCCAATGGAGTTAAATAATACTCTGTGATTTCACCCTCAAGCTGCATGTCGCCATTTTTGTTAAGTACCTGCAATCGGGTGTTTTTCATATAGGTGTCGCGCAAGGCTTGCGAGAAATCAACGGCAAACGGAGGATACACTAATTCAGCCGTATTGGCAAATGTAGCTATTGAGATTGTTTTTGTTTTGTTATAATCAATCCAGCTTCCGTTCATTTTGTAGGACATTTTGCAGCTGCTTGTTAATAAAACAGCCGAAAGCGTTGCAAGTAGCAAAACAAATTTGTTATTCAATGCCATATTCTTTTATTTTTCGATATAATGTTCGTTCTGATATTTTTAGCTCCTCGGCTGCTGATTTGCGTTTGCCACGGTATTTTTCTAATGTTTGCTTAATCATTTGTTTCTCCATCTCTTCAAGAGTTTGAGGAGGAGCAACCGATGACACTTCGTGGTACTCTTCAGCAATTTCAAAATCATCCGCGTTGTCAATTGTGGCTACAAATGGTTGAGGCTCGCGATTTGTTTTATCAGTGTATATTTCTTTAATGCCTGCACCTGTAGAGAAATTCTTTTCGGTAGCCCCGTAGTACGATGATGGAAACGGATTTTCGGTAGTCGACGATACTGAAGTTTGTCCGTTCATTATGTCGTGCACTAGTTTCTTCAGGTCGTTCATGTCTTTTTTCATATCAAAAAGAACCTGATATAAAATTTCACGCTCGCTATTAAAAGATTTACTGTCGTTGCCGGAGCGCCCAAATAATGCCGGAAGTTTTTCGGCTTCATTATCAGGTAAGTAAATCCGAAGTGTGTTTGCATTTATCTCGCGTTGTTGCTCAATAACTGATATTTGTTCGGTAATATTTTTCAACTGTCGGATGTTACCGTTCCAGTAGTAGTTTGATAGCAGGCGCTTTGCGTCATCAGTAAGCCTTACAGCGGGCATACGGTATTTTTCTGCAAAATCAGATGCGAATTTTCTGAATAGCAGGGCAATGTCCTCTTTTCTGTCGCGTAAGGGAGGTATAATAATTGGTACAGTGTTAAGGCGGTAATACAAATCTTCTCTGAATCGTCCATCCCGCGTTGCCTGATGCATGTTTAAGTTTGTAGCAGCTACTACACGTACATTGGTTTTAAGCGTTTTTGATGAACCAACTTTGATGAATTCACCTGTTTCTAAAACGCGCAAAAGTCGTACCTGAGTGGATAAAGGTAGTTCGCCTACCTCATCCAGAAAGATGGTGCCACCATCGGCAACTTCAAAATAACCTTTCCGATCCGAAGTGGCTCCTGTAAAGGATCCTTTTTCGTGTCCGAAAAGTTCGGAGTCAATTGTGCCTTCAGGTATTGCTCCACAGTTTACTGCAATGTACGGACCGTGTTTTCGATGACTGTAGTTGTGTATTATTTGCGGAAAGTTTTCTTTTCCAACGCCACTTTCGCCGGTAATCAGTACCGACAAATCGGTAGGAGCAACCTGAACAGCAATATCTATTGCTCTGTTTAATAATTCGGAATTACCAATTATTCCAAAACGTTGTTTTACGGCCTGAATTTCAGATGCTTGCATGATTTGTGTACTTCAAAAACTGTAAATTTGACATATTTACTGACAAAAATAACAAAAAAAGATATTTAAGCGATGCGAATCGTTTTATTTATTGTTTTTTTATTGAAATAAAAATAAAAAACGACAGCAGTATTCAACTGCTGTCGCCATATATGATGGTTTAACTAAAACCGGTTATTTAATTTTTTCGAGCACCTGCACTGTGCGGGCGGGAATATACAATTTTAGCCAGTGTTTGCCTGATACATGTTTTGGTTCAGCAATAGTTATATGCTCTATGCTCTCGTCGATATTTCCATATCCACCAAACAAAATATCATCTGAATTTAGTACTACCTTATAAGTGCCCTTTGGTGCTAAAATGCCATAATCGCTGTATGATTTTATTCCATCAAAATTAAATACATAAATGTACTTGTCACGTTTATAGGCCAGTACGTGGTCGCTTTCATGATCCCAAAGTTCTTCAATGGGTAGAGAACCAAATGCCTTAATGTTACTAATATGTGCAATCATTGCTTTGTCAAACTCGCCAAGTGCGTGGTACAGATAAGTAGGATTGTCTACTAATTCCCATTGTCTGCGCGCATATTTATACGACCAACCATTGCCCTGACGTGGAAAGTCGATCCACTCCGGATGTCCGAATTCGTTACCCATAAAGTTCAGATAGCCGCCATTTATTGTGCTGGCAGTAATCAGGCGAATCATTTTGTGTAATGCCACGCCTCTGTCAACAAGTAATGTGCTATCGCCTTTCTGCATATGCCAGTACATATCGGCATCTATCAGGCGGAAGATAATGGTTTTATCGCCTACTAAAGCCTGATCGTGACTTTCGGCATAGCTAATGGTTTTTTCTGAAAAACGTCTGTTTGTTAATACCCAAAGCATGTGTCCTACTTTCCAGTCCTCGTCTTTAACTTCTTTGATGTATTTAATCCAGAAGTCGGGTATACCCATAGCCATACGGTAGTCAAAACCAATTCCCCCGTCGTCAATCGGAGTGGCTAATCCGGGCATTCCGCTCATTTCCTCGGCAATTGTGATGGCGTTCGGGTTCA
>JBLIZK010000086.1:0-17562 GCA_048859825.1 Paludibacter sp. | reverse complement strand
GGAGCAGCAAACTGGTATGGTATAAATGTAACTGCGGGAAAAGTCAATATTGGCTCATTATCGGCTAATACAATCGGTGCTGCAACCGGTACTGGATCAATTGTTGTAACGAATGATGCATCTGGTGGTATTGTATATCCTATCAATAGTAGTTCATCCGGCGATGTACAAGTGTCAAATAATATAATTGCCGCTATTACAGCGGCTAACTCGGCTGCTACCAATGCAACTAATATGTATGCAATTTACAATTCGGGTAGCGGGGCATTTACAGCCAATGCCAATACAATTGGTAGTACATCTACATCGAATAGCCTGAATGCAAGTTCAGCATCAACTGCTGCCGCTCAAACTGTAATAGGTATTTTATCAAGTGGATCAGGAACTATTACCATGTCGAACAATATAATTTCGAATATTATTAACAGTACGACAAATACTTCTACAAGTACTATAAGTACAATAAACGGGATAAAAATAAGTAGTGGTACATCCAATACTGTTACCGGAAACACTGTCAATAATTTAAGTATTGCATCGGCTTATACGGGCACTGGTTCAAGTGCATCTGTGGTTGGAATAAACATGTCGGACGCTATTGATAACCGTACGGTAACTTCAAATACTGTTTTTAATTTATCAAATACATCAACTACAGCGGCTAATTATAAAGTTATTGGTGTTAGTATGAACACATTAACCGGAACTTCAAATGTGGTGAACCGGAATTTTATTCATAGTCTATCGGGCACTGTGGCTGGTTCTACTTTAGCTGGAATATATGCCGGTGGTGGAACTGTAACCTATTCAAATAATATCATTTTTATTGGTGGAAGTATAAATAACATTATCAATGGGTTTTACGATGTAAATGCTACCGGCCAAATAACCAATGTGTATTTTAATACCATTTATATTACCGGTTCTGGAGGCACTAATTTCTCAGCAGCAATGAACTCTTCAGCAGCAAATGGTACTCGCAATTATCGGAATAATGTTTTTTATAATAACCGAACATCAGGTACTGCAAGCACTCAAATTGCTATGTATTATGTAAGCACTTCGAATTCAGGTTTAACAGTTAACTATAACGATTACTTTGTTTCTGGAAGTGGTACTGTGTTGTGTAAGCGTAATACAACTAATTATACTAATATTGGAGCTATTCGTACTGCTACAGGACAGGATGCGTCAAGTGTGGTAACAAACCCGAATTTTACGAGTGGAGGAAGTACCACAGCATCCGATTACAAAGTAGGAGTTACCCTATCCGGAACAACTGGTACAGGTGTTACAATTGACTATGGCGCTAATTCACGTCCGGGTTCATCGCCAACCATGGGAGCATGGGAATTCAATGTTAATCGTTGGAAAGGAACAACTTCAACAGACTGGGGAACTGCATCAAACTGGACAGGTAATACAGTGCCCGGAACAGATGAATCCATCGAATTTGATGCAGCTCCGGTAAATCATTGTATTATGGACATCGACCGTTCGGTGACCAATATTGTAAATGCTCAGGGTACATATAGAGTGGTAACAAATGGCAAGATACTTACTGTAAAAGGTGAATTGCAATTTACAAATGGTGCTCAGATTGATGCTTCGTCTACGTCTTCAGCTATTGTTTTTGCTGGTACATCTGCTCAGTCATTGCCTTCGGGAGCACTCTACAATAATAATGTATATAATCTGATTGTAAACAATCCATCCAATGTTTCATTAAACGGAACGGTGAATTTACTGAATACAATTTCTTCACAAGAAGGATTCTTTGATGCATATAGCAATTCAACTACATTTGTCTACGCAGGTTCGAGTGCCCAATCTGTAGAAGATAGTGTGTTCCTGGATAATAAAGCTTATAATTTTACAATTGATAACGGAGTAGGGGTAACCCTGAATACTGACTTTTTATTGACTAATAATTTATTGATTAATACATCCAAAATATTAACAATCAGCACATCATGTGGGCTTACTGTTAACGGAACACTTACAAACAATGCCGGTGCTGCCGGCTTAGTAATCAAGTCGAGCGATACTGAACCCAATGGCTCATTGATATTCTTTAATAGCTATGCAAATGCAGTGCAAGCATCCGTTGAGATGTTCTCTAAATCAACCTGGGATTTAGGACAGCCAAGTGGAAGCAGGTATAACTGGCAGTACTTTGGTATTCCGGTACGATCAATAGGAGCATTGCCTACTTTTTATGGTGGATATGTACGTCAACGTAACGAGGCTGCCACTTCTACGGCTACTCATTGGGTACAATTGAATAATTACTCAGTTCTGTCGCCTTTTATTGGTTATGAATTGTGTTTTCAAACACAGCGTACAATTACTTTGAATGGCGAACTTGTAAATTATAATTTTAACTCAGGGCAGCTAGCTAAAACTACCGGAGCAATTTATCCGGGTCAACATGTATTGGCTAATCCGTATACGGCTGCAATTGATATACGTCAGATTGATTTTGGTAGCGATATGGAAGCGACTGTATATTTATATAACACAGGTTCATTTAATGCCTGGAATTCAAATGAATCCAAAGTGGGCTCTACGCCGGGACAGTATGTGTCTGTGCCTAAGAATCTGGCTGGTTATGCCGGTATACCACGACAAGTACCGTCAATGAGTTCAATGCTTACCAGAGTATTAACTTCAAGTACCAATGCCTATGTAAATATTCCCTACAGTTCAGTGGTAATGAAAAACTCAGAAATGCAGCGCGTGAAAGGAAAAGTATCCGGAAGTGATTTGTCTGAAAACAATATAATTTCTACTGTAGTATCGCTCGAAGGTGCTAAACGTGCAGATAAAATGTGGATTTTTGTGGCCGATGCGTTTACTCGTAATTTTGATAATGGTTACGATGGTAAAAAAATAAGTCCCGTTTCGGGTATGCCGCGTATCTATGGTTCTGAAACTGATTTCAATTATAATATTGATGCTGTAAACGATATGAACAATACTGTATTGGGATTCAGGGCTGGTGTGGATACGGCTTATGTATTACGTTTCGAACATCAGAATACTGAAACTAAATATAAAAAAATTGAATTGTTGGATACAAAAACGAACACAATAACTGATATCACAGAATCTGGTTCAACTTATAGTTTTACTGCTACAAACACAACAAGTTCAGTGGATAGATTTATCATAATGGCTCAAAAAATAGAGGATGATGTTACTGAAGTTGATGTGTATACCGAAGGTGAAAATATCTGGTTGCGTAAATTATCGCAAAGCGATGCTTCTGTAGTTGTTACCGATATGGCCGGAAGGGTGTTGTATAATCAGAAGGTTACTTCCAATGATATTACCCGTTTACCGGTGCCTAAAAATGGTGTTTATATCTTATCGGTAGTAACAAATACCGAAACGTGGTCGCAGAAAATAATAATGAAGCAGGAGTAGTGCTTCACTTAAAAAGGGCTGATTCGTAATTGAGTCAGCCCTTTTTGTATCCGATAAATACTACTAAATGATTAATATCAGATTTTATACATTCGTTCTCTGATAACTTTAATGTCTTCTGATGTTACATAGTCGTCATAATCCATTTGCTTATCAATAATGCCATTTGGGGTTAATTCAATTATTCGGTTACATACAGTTTGAATAAATTCCCGGTCGTGCGACGATAATAACACATTACCTTTAAAATTTATCAATGTATTATTGAATGCCTGAATCGACTCCAAATCAAGGTGGTTGGTTGGCGAATCGAGTACCATCACATTGGCATTGCGTAGCATCATACGCGATATCATGCAGCGCATTTTTTCACCTCCCGATAATACACTTGCACTTTTGAAAATTTCTTCGCCCGCAAAAAGCATTTTTCCAAGATAACCACGAATAAACGATTCAAGTGTGTCGTCTGAGTATTGTGCCAGCCAGTCAATCAGGTTTAAATCGGTGTTGAAAAATTCCGAATTATCGAGTGGGAGATAGGCGTGTGTAATGGTTACGCCCCAGTTGTAAGTTCCTGTATGTGCATTGTCGTGACCATTAATAATTTCAAAAAAGGCAGTCATAGCTCGTGGGTCGCGCGAAATAAATGCAATTTTATCATTTTTCTCCACATTGAAGTTTACATCGCGGAATAATACAGTACCATCCTCCAGTGTTTTACCCAAACCATGTATTTCGAGTACCATATTTCCGGGTTCGCGATCGGGTGTAAAGATAATACCCGGATATTTACGGGTTGATGGCTGAATTTCGTCCACATTCAGTTTTTCAAGCATTTTTTTACGACTGGTAGCCTGTTTCGATTTGGCTACGTTGGCACTAAACCTGCGAATAAATTCTTCCAGTTCCTTGCGTTTTTCTTCGGCTTTTTTGTTCTGCATTTGCTGCTGACGAAGTGCTAACTGACTGGATTCGTACCAGAAAGTATAGTTGCCGGCAAAAAGTGTTACTTTACCATAATCAATGTCCACTGTGTGGGTGCTTACTGCATCCAGAAAGTGGCGGTCGTGCGAAACAACCAATACGGTGTTTTCGTAATTAGCCAGATAGTTTTCGAGCCACATTACGGTTTCTACGTCAAGGTCGTTGGTAGGCTCATCGAGTAATAAATTGTCAGGCTTTCCAAACAGTGCACGGGCCAGCAGAACGCGTACCTTTTCTTTACCACTAATGTCTTTCATTAATGTATAATGCATGTCTTCTTTAATTCCAAGGCCACTGAGTAGCATAGCTGCATCACTTTCAGCATTCCAGCCGTTGAGTTCCGAGAATCGATCTTCCAATTCAGATGCGCGTAATCCGTCAGCATCCGAAAAATCTTCTTTAAGATAAATGGCATCCTTTTCTTCTTTGATAGCCCACAGTACCGTATGGCCCATCATTACGGTATCAATTACCGTAAATTCGTCGAATTCAAAGTGGTCCTGTTTAAGTACCGATAAGCGTTCGCCCGGACCAAACTGTACATTCCCACGTGTAGCGTCAAGGTCGCCACTCAATATGCGAATTAAAGTGGATTTACCGGCTCCATTGGCACCAATTACGCCATAGCAGTTGCCTGCCGTAAATTTCAGATTCACATCCGAAAATAAAACTCTTTTGCCAAATTGAATGGCTAAATTTGAAACTGTTATCATGTTTAATCTATTTCTTTTTTTTACCTTACTGCTATTATCCTTAAAACTTTATAAAGAACAAAGAATAGAACGAATCTGACTATGTGATTTGTTCTATTCTTTAGTTAAATATTTTATATCGAAAAAAGTTCCTTATTCAATAATACCAAGTATTCTTGCGGCCTTCGTTATTTTCTGAATCGATTCGTCAACCTGCTCAAATGTATGCGTAGCCATTAACGAATAGCGAATCAAAGAATCTTCAGAAGGCACTGCCGGCGATACTACCGGATTTACAAACACACCATCGTCCATCAACATGCGTGTAAGTGTAAATGTTTTTGCATTGTCACGTACAAACAGTGGGATAATGGGCGATTCAGTTGGGCCTACTTCAAAACCAGCCTTTTTAAAACCATCCAATGCGCGGTATGTATTGGCCCATAATGCATCTTTACGCCATGTTTCTGCGGCCATTACGTCGAGCGCAGCCAAAACACAACCTGTAGATGCAGGTGTGATAGAGGCGCTAAAAATTAATGTGCGCGAATTGTGTTTCAGATAGTTAATTATACTTTCGTCGGCAGCTATAAAACCTCCAATTGTACCTAACGATTTACTAAAGGTACCCATAATTAAATCAACATTCTCAGAGGCATTGAAATGCTCACATATGCCGGCGCCGTTTTTGCCGAATACACCCAAAGAGTGTGCTTCGTCAACCATTATCGATGCATTGTATTTTTTCGATAAGGCAATCATATCCTGTAAACGAGCCATGTCGCCTTCCATGCTGAAAATTCCATCGGTTACTATTACCTTTACCTTGTCAGGATCGCACTTTTTCAACTGTTTTTCCAAAGAATCCATGTCGTTATGACGGTATTTCAATTGCTTTGAAAAAGTGAGTCGCTTTCCTTCAAAAATGGATGCATGGTCGTATTCATCGAACAACAAATAATCTTCACGCCCTGTTATGCACGATACGACGCCTGAATTTACCATAAATCCTGTTGCGTAAACCAATGCCGATTGTTTATTGACAAGTTTTGCTAACCTATCTTCCAGTTCAATATGAATATCAAGCGTCCCATTTAAAAAGCGTGAGCCTGCACAACCTGTACCGTATTTTTCAACTGCTTTAATGGCGCCTTCCTTCAGAGCCGGATGGTTTGTGAGTCCTAAATAACTGTTCGAACCAAACATTAATACTGGTTTTCCGTTTATAGTTACTACAGTATCCTGGTCCGACTCAATTGGACGGAAATACGGATAAACACCCATTTCTTTGTATTTCTGAGGTGCATCGTATTTCTCGAGTGTTTTTATCAATAAACTCATAGGGTTAATGTTATTTTAAGCGGCCGCAAAGATACAAAATTTATGTTGTATAATTATATATTTTTGCAGGGATTGATATTATTTGATAAATTTGCAAGGAATGATTACCACAAAAAAATGATATGCCAAACAAAACAGATTATCGTGATTTACCTGAACTGGTAGTAAAAAACAAGCCGGAGTGGATGCATTTTTTCAAAAAGAACAAGAAGAAAATTGAAGCGTCCGATTTGAAAATTCATGATATGCATGAGCAAATCAGTAGTCGTACCGATTGCTTACAATGTGGTAACTGCTGCAGATCATTGGGCCCACGTATAATCGATAAAGATGTGGAACGCTTGTCGAAGGCTTTACGTATGAAGGCGGTTGATATTATTCAGAGGTATCTGCGCATTGATGAGGACAACGATATGGTTTTTAAATCAATGCCTTGTCCTTTTTTAGGAGACGATAATTATTGTGCTGTGTACGATGCCCGCCCCAAGGCTTGTCGTGAATACCCTCATACCGACAGACGTAAATTCTATCAGATTTACATGTTATCGGTTAAAAATGCCGAAACCTGTCCGATAGTGTTCGAAGTACTGGAAGAAATAAAAAAACTATAATGTATACAAATTTTCATAGTCATTGCACTTTTTGCGATGGACGTGAGTCCATGGAGGAGTTTGTGAAATTTGCTATTGCCAAAGGACTGAAGAAATATGGCTTTTCGTCGCACGCACCTATTCCGTTTCATACATCCTGGACAATGAATGCTGATGATTATCCGGATTACGAAAAAGAGTTTTACCGTTTAAAACAAAAGTATAGTCCGCAAATTGAATTATATCTGGGGCTTGAAATTGATTACATCCCTCAGTGTACCAGTGCTAAATCTGATTTTTTCAGCGATAAAAAGTTGGATTATGCTATTGGCTCGGTTCATTATCTCGACCCTTTGAGCGATGGCAGTTTTTGGTCGATAGACGGACCATACGAAGAATTTGAAACAGGTATAAATGAATTGTTTAATGGCGATATAGAAGCTGCGACTGCACGCTATTACGAGGTGCTTACCGAAATGTTATATTGTGGAGGTTTTGATATTGTTGGGCATTTTGATAAAATTACCATGCACGGTAGTCGTTTTGCATCATTTGATATTCATGCCGGCTGGTATAAGCAGTTGGTGTATGATTTTCTGAAAGTGGCCGTCAAAAAAAAATACCTGATTGAGGTGAATACCAAGGCGTTTATTACGAAAGGTATAACCTATCCGGATAATGCTTTTTTTCCTTTATTGAAAGAATTGGATATACCGGTAATCGTGAATTCGGACTGCCATTACCCTGATAAAATTACTGCAGGTTTTCCTGAGGCATATGCAGCTTTAAACAATGCCGGAATTAAGGAGGTATATCAGTTAAGTGGTGCTGGCTGGGAACCGGTAAATATCAGAACTTTGATTTGAGCAATTCTTCCAGTTTTATCATTTCGTCGCGATACTGAGCTGCTTCCAGAAATTCCAGTTTTTTGGCTGCTTCCTGCATCGCTTTTTTAGCTTTTGCAATGGCTTTTTCGAGTGCCGGTTTCGACATGTATTGTACCACAGGATCAGCAGCAATGCTTTGTTTGTGTTCTGTTTCAATGTATGCATTGGCCTCGGCTTTGCTTAGCGATGAGCGTTCTCCTTTAATAATTGCCTGTGGAGTAATGCCGTGTGCTTCGTTGTAAGCCAGCTGTTTTTCGCGTCGGCGGTTTGTTTCCTGTATGGTTTTTTCCATACTCTCGGTAACTTTGTCAGCATACATTATCACGCGTCCGTTCAGGTTACGAGCGGCACGTCCTGCAGTTTGTGTTAGTGAGCGGTGTGAACGCAGAAAACCTTCTTTATCGGCATCGAGTATAGCTACCAACGATACTTCAGGTAGGTCAAGACCTTCGCGCAAAAGATTAACACCAATTAAAACGTCGTACACACCTTTGCGTAAATCTTCCAGTATTTGTACTCTGTCCAATGTATCCACATCGGAGTGGATATAATTACAGCGTACATTCGACCTTAATAAATAATCGGTCAGTTCTTCGGCCATACGCTTTGTAAGCGTGGTTATTAGCACTCTTTCGTCTTTCTCGGTTCTGACAATTATTTCTTCCAGCAGGTCGTCAATCTGGTTCAGACTTGGACGCACTTCAATGATTGGGTCGAGCAAACCGGTAGGGCGAATAACCTGATCAATGATTATTCCCTGACTGTTAGCCAGCTCATAATCAGCAGGTGTGGCGCTTACATAGATGGTTTGAGGAGTAAGCTCTTCAAACTCTTCAAATCGCAGCGGGCGGTTGTCTTTGGCTGCCGGTAGCCGGAAACCATATTCAACCAGGTTGAGTTTGCGGGCGGCATCGCCACCATACATAGCCCGTATTTGTGGTATTGTTACGTGGCTTTCGTCTATAACCATCAGGTAATCTTCCGGGAAATAGTCGAGCAGGCAAAACGGACGTGATCCGGGTGGACGACCGTCGAAATAGCGTGAGTAGTTTTCAACCCCGGAGCAATATCCCAGTTCTTTAATCATTTCAAGGTCGTAATTCACACGCTCATAAATTCGCTTGGCCTCGTAATGTTTACCTATTGAATTAAAATATTCCACATGTTCTGCCAGGTCGTTTTCTATTTGCGATATGGCCGCTGCAATACGCTCTTTGGTGGTTACAAATATGCTGGCAGGGTATATTTTATATGCATCAAAATGCGCAAGCACTTTCATGTTAACGGGTTCGATGGTCATTATTTCGTCAATCTCATCGCCCCAGAATACCACACGTATTATATGGTCGGCATAGGCCGGAAAAATATCCACAGTCTCACCTTTTACCCGAAAATTTCCGCGGTTTAATTCTATTTCGTTACGGGTGTATAAACTGTCCACCAGAGAGCGCAGAAATACATTTCGCACCAATTGTTGTCCGCGTGCAATCTCAATTACGTTGCTGGTAAAATCCTCCGGATTCCCGATACCGTACAGACACGAAACCGAGGATACTACCAATACATCCCTTCGTCCCGAAAGCAGGGATGAAGTGGTGGATAAACGCAACTTCTCAATTTCCTGATTGATGGATAAGTCCTTTTCAATATAAGTGTCGCTTACAGGTAGGTAGGCTTCGGGCTGATAATAGTCGTAGTACGATACAAAATATTCTACTGCGTTGTCCGGAAAAAATGATTTAAACTCGCTGTACAGCTGGGCAGCCAAAGTTTTGTTGTGACTCAATACAAGCGTCGGGCGGTCAACCCGTTCAATTACATTGGCTATGCTAAATGTTTTACCCGAACCGGTAACACCGAGCAGGGTCTGAAAAGGTATACCCTCATTCAGTCCTTCAACCAGTTGCCGGATTGCTTCCGGCTGATCGCCCGTAGGTTTGTAATTGGAGACGAGTTTAAATGCCACTTTTGCGTACCTTTATTGTTCTGCTTCCGGCTGAGGCATTATTAACAAGAGGATTATATACAATATAATTCCCGGAAATGCAACAGTGGATAGCGATAGCAATACGTAGACAATACGTACAATAGTAGGGTCAATTGCCAGGTAATCAGCTATTCCGCTACATATGCCTGCAATCATTTTGTTGTTGGAACGTCGGAGTTTCTTTTCCATTGTGTTTGCTTTTTTGCAAAGTAACAAAAAACAATTATAAGTAGCAATTTTAGTATTCATGTTTATGATAAAAAAAGGGATGTCTTATCGAAAGACATCCCTTTATCAAATTTCATACTGAATTATTTTTGAACAACCAGGTATTTAGAAACGCTCCAGAATTTATCCACATTACTAATTACAATAGTAACTGTTTTATCATCATTTGTTTTCAGACTATAGCTGTCTTTCGGATGATTTGATAACACTTTTGCCTTTTTTGAACCGGTGCTGATGCTGCTTAGTTCACGCTTGTCGGCTTCTACAAAAATTGATTTATTGAAGTTGCCATCCAATACTGATTTTGCCTGGAATAAACCATTGCTGGTTACTATACCAGCCTCTTTAAGTGATTTGGAATTTCCTACATAATACCATACTTTATTCAACGAAGCATCCTGTTCTTTAATGGTTTGTTTTTGATTTTTGGATTCTTCATTTAACGCATTGATATTTGTATTCAGATTTCCTACTGTGGTATTCAGTTCATTAATCTGAATGTCTTTTTTTGCTAATTCTTCCTGAAGAGCGGTAATTGAAGCTGCTTTATCGGCCAATTCAGTTTCCAATCGTTTAATAGTGGCAGCCAAAGCTTCATTTTTACCTCCCTGAGCTGCCAGTAATGCCTGAAGTTTATTTACTTTGGTTTTATTCTCGTCTAGGATTTTCTTTAGTTGCTCAAAACGTGCAGCCATTTCTGCTTTCTTTGAGTTGCCATTTCCTTCCATCCCGTTTAAGTCCATTTTCAGACTTTTTTCTGTTTCACTGATTGCTGCAAAACCTGAATCAACGGCACTTAATAAATCCATTGATTGATTGTATGAGTCCTGTACAATTTGAATGTTCGACTGTAGAGAATCGCGTTGTGCTAACAAAGTTTTATACTTTTCGGAATTTTCGACACATGATGTTGCCATAACTGCGAAAATGGCTACTAAAAGCCCGGCGTGGATTGTTTTCATAAGTGTTTTAATTTATTAATTTTTAGCCTTCTTTGAAACTATTCTTGATGCTTTTCATCAATTCTGGAGTCAAAAGTAATGGTTTTTTTTATTTTCTGTTATTTTTCGTCACAAAAATAACAGAAATGCACCTTTTTATATGTTATAATACTCATCAAGCAGGTTTTTAGCCGCAATAAAAGAGCTTTTTTTATTCGATAATACATCTTTTTCAGCCTCGTTCAAAAGTTTTTTTATTTTATCGTTTTGATAAAAATGCGACTGTAAATGTGCATTTATCGATTCGTACATCCAGTATTTGGATTGTGAGTTGCGTTTGTGCTCAAAATAGCCGTTTTCCTTTGTAAACTGAATAAAATCAGTTACCATTTGCCATACATCGGCAATGCCTGTGTGTTCTATTGCCGAGCAGCAAACCACGCGTGGCGACCAGCCTGAGTCGGGTGATGGAAACAGGTGTAAGGCATTCTGAAACTGAACACGCGCTACATCGGCTTTGTCTTTGTTGTTACCATCGCATTTGTTAATGGCAATGCCATCGGCCATTTCCATTATACCGCGTTTAATCCCCTGCAATTCGTCGCCTGTACCGGCCAACTGTATAAGCAGAAAAAAATCGACCATTGAATGAACAGCTGTTTCGGATTGTCCAACTCCTACGGTTTCCACAAAAATAGTGTCAAAGCCGGCGGCTTCGCACAATACAATGCTTTCGCGTGTTTTGCGGGCTACGCCGCCCAAAGAGCCGGCTGATGGTGAAGGTCGAATAAAGGCATTGGCTGCAACGGATAGTTCTTCCATACGGGTTTTATCGCCCAGAATACTACCTTTTGAACGTTCGCTACTGGGGTCGATAGCCAAAACTGCCAGTTTGTGGCCATTGCGTACCAAATGCATTCCGAGCGATTCAATAAAAGTACTTTTACCTGCACCGGGTACTCCCGTAATGCCAAGTCGCACTGAACCACCTGCATGTGGCAGACATTTTTCTATTACTTCCTGAGCTATTTCCTGATGTTCGGGCAATGAGCTTTCTACGAGGGTGACAGCCTGACTCAGGATGGCAATATTTCCTTCGAGAATTCCCTTGACATAATCGTCGGCAGAAAGGGCTTGCTTTTTTTGCCTTTTTTGCCGATATGGATTTACAGTTGGGAGTTGCTCTACTCCTTCGTTAACGGTTAATCCCTTGAATTCAGGTTGGTTTTCGGGGTGTTTATGGGAATAATGCACTGTATGTGTTATTTGTTCAGCGTTTAACTTTCCAGTTTAAAACCAATAACATAACCTGATTGTCGGGGTCGTTTGTGTGTATGGTAACTGATTTGCGGTAATCGCCTTCGGGTAAATTACTTGTATCAACGGTGAAGGATAATGAATTTGTTTTTCCACTTCCCACAGTTACACGTTGATGGCCTATCTTCACTTCTTTGTTGTTGTTAACTATTCTGCGTATTTCAAGCGGGCTAATGCCTCTGTTGCTTATTTTAAACTGCGCGGTTTTTTTTTGACCCGCTTTTATCTCACCAAAAGCAAGGTTTTTATTACCTGTTTCAAGTATTGGTGCTTTTCGGCGCTGGTCAGTTGTTAGCTTCGAAAAATCTTCTACAATGTTTGAGTATATTTTAACTAAAAAATCTTCGCTGAATTTACGCTGACCGTTTACGACAACGTATACATCGTCGGTAGACGGCCCCCACTGATTGTTTTGTTTGGAATTCAGTACAAATGTGATACGACCTTCCTCTTTCGGCTTCAGCACTTCAGGTGTAACTATGGTTGTAATATATGATGGCAGGTTTTCAACACTGACTTTCATATTGGCTTTTCCATTGTTCATGATGGCAATAAAGCGGGATTGCATTTTGCCTTTTTCAATGTTGTTCATTTGTATTACCTTGGTATTGGCCAGTAAATCGCCCATAGTCACCGGGTAACGTTGTTGATTGCCTTCGGCCGATTCTTTCGGTATTACTTCGCCTCTGATTACCAAAGTCTGTGGCTCAGATGCATTACTGAATACAGTTATTGTTTTGGTAAATGCTCCCGGGCGTCCCAGCGGATTGTAGGTTACTGTTACTGTTCCTCCTTTTCCAGGTTCAATAGGTTCTTTGGTCCATTCAGGTGTTGTACATCCGCACGATGCCTGTACCCGGCTTACTACCATCGGGGATTTTCCTGTATTTTTAAACTTAAATACAAAAGTGGCTTTGCCATCTTCTTCTTTTATCTTTCCAAAGTCGTAATTGCTGGTTTCAAATGTAATAACCGGTTTTTGGGCCATTGCTGCTGTAAAAGTGAGCAGTGCCACTGCTATCAATAAATATCTTTTCATGGAGAGTGTATTTTGGAGTTTTAAAATTTACTTCCGTACGTTTTAATCGTGTCGGTTACAAAAGTAAAAAAATGTAGACACCCAACGATACAAAATACCGTTGTTCTAAGTTTAAATATAGTTAATTTTAATTATTTACGGTGCTTATTTTCTGTTATTTGGTTTTCGGCGATTAAAATGGCCTTTGCCTGCTGTGAATTTTTTGTGACCGTGTTTGTGCTTTTCGGGTTCAAAATCAGGAGCTTCTCCCAATTCAACCGGTAAAGGAATTTTAAAAATGTCCTTTTCCAGAAATTGTTCTATTTTGCTGAATTTGAATTGTTCTTCTATGGATACAAATGTGATGGACATGCCTTCGGCTTTAGCGCGGGCTGTACGGCCGATACGGTGTACATAATCTTCCACTTCGTGTGGCACATCGTAATTAATTACCAGCGAAATGTCGTCAATGTCAATTCCGCGCGATACGATGTCGGTAGCAACAAGTATGCTCACGCGGTTGTTTTTAAACTCGTGCATCACATGTTCACGTTGTGCCTGATCCAGATCGGAGTGCATTTCGCCCACCGATAAGCCCATTTGTCGGAATGTTTTTGTAAGCTCTTTTACTTTTAGTTTTGAGCCGGAGAAAATAATTACCTTGTTTGGCGTGTTCTCGGCAAATAAATGGCGGATAATGCCCAGTTTTTGTGGCTCGAAACAGATATAGGCTGTTTGCATAATGCTCTCGGGCGGGCGCGAAACGGCTATTTTTACTTCGGCCGGGTTATTTAGAATGGTTTTTGCCAGTTGTCTGATTTTTGGAGGCATGGTGGCCGAAAACATAATGGTTTGTCTGTCTTTTGGCAAACGGTTTACAACCTGCATAATGTCTTCGAAAAAGCCCATGTCGAGCATACGATCGGCTTCGTCAAGTATAAAATACTTTACCCCTGTAAAGTCAATTTCGTAAAGATTAATATGCGATAACAAACGGCCGGGTGTGGCTATAACTACATCGGCCCCTTTTTGTAATCCTTTGCGTTGAGTATCCCAGGCGCCTGAATCGTTGCCGCCATATACAGCTACCGATGAAAATGAGGTGAAGTAGGAGAAACCTTCCATTTGCTGATCGATTTGCTGGGCCAATTCACGGGTTGGTGCCATAATTATGGCGTTGATTTTATTTTCCTCGTGTTGCTCGGTTTGTAAATTGTGGAGCAATGGCAAAATAAAAGCGGCTGTTTTGCCGGTGCCAGTTTGTGCGCAGGCAATTACATCTTGTTTGTTTAAAATTACCGGAATGGTTTCGGCTTGTACAGGCGTAGCTTCTGTAAAGTTCATGGCTTCGAGCCCTTGTTGCACTTCGTTGCAAAGAGCTAATTCATCAAATCGCATATTGAATGGTAGGTGTTATCTTGTTTCAAAAAATCTTGACTGTTTCATCGTTATGCAAAGATAACAAAAAAGCATGGTCATGATACAAAAAACGCCATAAACTATTTGTTTACGGCGTTTTTGCGGAAGCGACGAGATTCGAACTCGTGGTAGCCTTGCGACTACGTCAGTTTAGCAAACTGGTGGTTTCAGCCACTCACCCACACTTCCATTGTGCTTTTGCGGGTGCAAATATAGAAAGGAATTTCGGATTTACAAAACGTGTAGAGCTATTATTTGCTTTTTTGTGGATATTGTTTACAGTATTCAGTTGATTTCCAAATTTATAAATTAACAGCATTGAAAGATTTTTTTCCATTTTCGGCGATGGATTATGATTCAGGGCTTTTTTTTGTAAATTTGCACTGATAGAAATTATAAAATTGCACAATAATATGTCTGCCTCTAAAAAAACAGGAAAGAAAAATGCAATCGTCGGAATAGGTGCCGCATTGCTGATAGCTGTCGTCTTTGCTTTGTGGGTGCTGTTTTTACCCAATGTGAAAACCGATTCCGATGAATCGTATTTGTATATTCGCGATAATGCGGGCATGCAGCAGGTTATGGATAGCCTGACGGCTAATCATTTTCTGAGTTCATCACTGAGTTTTACAATGAGTGCAAAACTGTTCAATTACAAAACAGTTCGCCCTGGTCGATATGCATTACACAATGGTATGAATAATTTTCAGTTGGTGCGCATGTTGCGTAGTGGCCGACAAAAACCATTGAAACTAACATTTAATAATATACGAACCAAAACGCAGTTGGCTGCCCGTCTGTCGGGCATAGTGATGGCCGATTCACTTTCCATTATAAATACATTAAACGATTCGGCTTTCTTAGCGCCTTATGGTTTTAGTACGCAAACAGCCATTGCCAATTTTATACCGGATACCTATGAGGTTTTTTGGGATTTGGATGCTAAAGAATTATTCGAAAAAATGAATGAGGAATACCGTAGATTTTGGACTGACGAACGTAAAGCCAAAGCTGCTGCCATTCCAATGACACCAACCGAAGTGGCTACGATGGCGTCTATTGTGGAGGAAGAAACCAATAAAAAAGATGAACGTCCGCAGGTAGCGGGGCTTTACATTAATCGCCTGAAGAAAAATATGCCTTTGCAGGCTGATCCCACGTTGAAGTTTGCCGTAGGCGATTTCAGTATTCGTCGCCTGAAACTGGAACACATCCTGTTTATCTCACCTTATAATACTTACCGTAATAAAGGACTTCCTCCCGGACCTATAAGGGTAGCTACTAAAAACGGTATGGATGCCGTGCTGGATTACACAAAACACGATTATATTTTCATGTGTGCACGCGAAACATTTGACGGATACCATAACTTTGCAGTGAATTATGCTGAGCATCAGGCCAATGCCCGTAAGTATCAGAAAGCGCTGGATGCCCGTAATATTAAATAACTGTAAATTACTATACCAAATGAAATACTTCCTGATAATACTTTCGTTTTTTTTTATTTCAGTTTCTGTTAATGCAGTCCCCAAAAAGCGCGAAATGCGTGCCGCCTGGATTGCTACAGTAGCCAATATTGACTGGCCCAGTCAGCGAAACCTGTCGGTAAAGCAACAAAAAGCCGAAATGCTTCAGTTGCTTGATTCCTGTGCTTCGCTCAATATTAATACGGTGATTTTTCAGATTCGTCCAACCGCCGATGCGCTGTATACTTCAACACTGGAACCATGGTCGCACTGGCTTACGGGCAAACAAGGTCAGCGCCCGGCCAATTTTTACGATCCGCTTCAATACCTGATAGAGGAGTCACACAAGCGCTTTATTGATGTGCATGTATGGTTAAATCCTTATCGGGTGACCAATAGTGATAATACCGACTTATTATCGCGCGACCATTTATTTTTCAAAAACAGAAATATCTTTGTAAAATATGGCGATAAATATTATTTTGACCCGGGATATGATGAAACCCGTCAGTTTCTGAACAGGGTAGTGGAAGATATTGTGGAGCGTTACGATGTGGATGCGATTCATTTCGACGACTATTTTTATCCGTACAAAGTGAAGGACGAGGAGTTTCCGGATCAGAAGTCTTTTTTAGCCAACCCACGCGGTTTTGCGCCTTCGCAAAAGAATGACTGGCGCAGGAATAATGTAAATCTGATTATTGCTGAACTGCAACAAGCCATAAAGTCCATTAAACCGTGGGTGGAATTTGGCATTTCGCCTTTTGGCGTTTGGCGTAACAAAAGTGTGGACCCGCGTGGCTCCGATACGCAGGCAGGCGTACAAAATTACGATGATTTATATGCCGATATCCTGAAGTGGCTAAACGAAGGTACAATTGATTACGTGGTGCCGCAACTTTACTGGGAATTGGGAAAAAAAGTAGCCGATTACAGAGTGTTGGCCAAATGGTGGAGCGAAAATTCTTACGGTAAAAATCTCTATATTGGCCTGTTTGCCACTCAGCTTGGTAACCCCCAAGCGGCCGAAGCCTGGCGTAAAGGCAATGAATTGGCCCGTCAGTTACAGCACAATGAACTATACAGTAATATCGATGGTGCTGCATTTTTCAGTGCAAAGGCATTTTTAAAAAACCTGCAGGGCATAAATGATACTTTACGTCGTAACTATTACAGGTATCCGGCACTTACGCCTGTAAACCGTAATATTAAGGGCGAGGCATCGGCACAACCCCAAAATGCACGTATTATTAAAGATGGCCA
>JBLIZK010000085.1:0-8819 GCA_048859825.1 Paludibacter sp. | reverse complement strand
CGACGATAAATTTGCTTTTATCTATAACGATGTGTTTTTCTGTGGTATAACAAGCTGTCCGCCTCAACCCGGAGCCAACGCAGTAATTACAGCTCAGGACCTGAGTTGGTTACAAAATCAATTGAACAAACAATCCAAAGGCATTCCCGTTTTTGTAGTAACGCATTATCCATTGCAAACGGGCGATGTGGATAACTGGTATACTCTAACCGACCTAATCAGGCAATACAATGTACAGTTAGTGCTCAACGGACATTACCACCGAAATGCACTGCTAAACTACGATGAAATACCGGGGATAGTAAACAGAACAACACAACGCAAAAGTGGCGACAATGGTGCTTATACAATATATAGTATTGACTCCAGCATCCGGATTTCCGAAAAAAGGGTAGGCCAAACTGCCGAAATGTGGATTGAATTACCTTTTGAAAACAAAACATACGCCGAGCCCGACACGTCGCTCCGACAATTAAATTACAACAACAATGAGCCTATTACTCTCTGAAATTGCAGCCATAACCGGGAATGAGATTACCCATGCTGATGCTGAAATAAAATGGTTGCTTACAGATAGCCGTACACTGTCTTTCCCGCAGGAAAGCATTTTTTTTGCCCTGGTTACTCCGCGTAACGACGGACATAAATTTATAGAAGAACTATACCGCCAAAACTTACGCTATTTTGTGGTTAGCAAGTACATACCTGAATATTCGCATATGAGTGATGCGGTTTTTATACAGGTTAATAATACGCTGGATGCCCTGCAACAAGTGGTTGCCATTTACCGAAACAGATTTAACATCCCCGTAGTAGGAATTACCGGTAGCAATGGAAAAACCATCGTTAAAGAATGGCTTTATCAGCTTTTGCATATAAAATACAAAATAACCCGCTCGCCGCGTAGTTTTAATTCACAAATAGGCGTACCACTTTCAGTTTGGGGAATCAATCAAAACACTGAACTGGCAATTATTGAAGCCGGCATTTCGCAACCCGGCGAAATGGCGAAACTTGAACCTATCATACATCCAACTATTGGTATTTTCACCAATCTGGGTGAAGCACATCAGGAGAATTTCAGCAGCCTGAAGCAAAAATGCGCTGAAAAACTGCTAT
Organism: Paludibacter sp.; assembly: GCA_048859825.1. Classification (GTDB taxonomy): domain Bacteria; phylum Bacteroidota; class Bacteroidia; order Bacteroidales; family Paludibacteraceae; genus Paludibacter. Next base: position 7,700 of record JBLIZK010000085.1, on the reverse strand, counting down.
TGTTTAAAAATGCCGAAACAGTTATTTATAATGCTGACAATAAGGTAGTAGCCATCAGCTTAGCCCAAGCCGGACTGAATGCAAAACTCTTTAGTTGGGGAAAAGCGGCGAACAACCACCTGCAGCTCCTGTCAAATACCAAAGAAGCGTATGGTAGCAAACTGCAACTTTTATATAATCAAAATAGTTTTGATGTAAGCATTCCGTTTCAGGACAATGCCTCGGTGGAAAATAGCATGCACTGCATTGCATTTATGCTGTGTATGGATATTGCTGTTGCTGATATCCAGGCATCGCTCACAAAGCTCGAAACCGTTGCCATGCGCTTGGAAGTAAAAGACGGAATAAAAAACTGTCTGATTATCAACGACAGTTACAATTCTGACCTGAACTCGCTGAATATCGCGCTTGACTTCCTGCAGCAACAATCAACTCCTAAAAACTCATCGCGAACATTGATTTTAGCGGATATTTGACAAAGCGGTTTAACCCCCGACGAACTTTATACCCGTGTATCGGATTTGGTTCGAAGCAAAGTTATCAACCGTTTTGTGGGTATTGGAAACGACCTTACACAACATGCCGACAAGTTTTCGTTTGTAAAAAATGCCTTTTATCCCACTACTGATAGTTTTTTAAAATCCTCGACATTACACGAACTTGAAAATGAAGTAGTTCTCCTGAAAGGATCGCGTAATTTTCATTTCGAGCACATCTCCGACAAGCTCGAACTGATTGCACACGAAACCACCATGGAAGTTAACCTGAATGCTTTGGTTGATAATCTGAACTATTTCCGTTCGAAATTAAAACCCGAAACCCGTGTAATGAGCATGGTGAAGGCCTTTGCCTACGGTAGTGGTGCCACCGAAATTGCCCGTACACTACAACACCACCGTTGCGATTATCTGGCTGTAGCCGTTGCCGACGAAGGCGTAGAACTACGTCGCGAAGGAATACGTATACCCATAGCCGTGATGAACCCCGAACTGGGAAGCCTGCATTTATTATTCGACAACAAACTGGAACCCGAAATATACAGTTTCAGATTGCTGAAACACTTCATGACTGCTGCCGAAAAGCAAGGCGTAACCGATTATCCTATTCATATTAAAATTGATAGCGGTATGCATCGCCTGGGTTTTGAGGAAAAAGACATGCAGGAACTTGTACAGATTATGAGCAATCAGTCTTTTCTGAAAATCCGTTCGGTTTTCTCGCATTTGGCAGGTGCCGACGATCCCAAACTGGATTATTTCACGCATCAGCAGGTAGCGCAATTTATCCGATGTGCCGACATTTTACAGGCATCGTCGGAACACAAAATAATGCGACATATACTGAATTCTGCGGGAACAGAGCGTTTTCCTGAGTATCAGTTTGATATGATTCGTTTGGGGATAGGTCATTACGGCATCAGTGCAATACCTGGCATTCAGTTAAGACAAGTTTGTACATTAAAAACGGTTATTCTGCAAACTAAAACCATACAGGCCGGCGAAACTGTAGGCTATAGCCGTAAAGGTACGGTCGACAATGATAAACGTATCGCCATTTTACCCGTTGGCTATGCCGATGGTTTTGACCGTAAACTTAGCAACGGCGTGGGTGAAGTATGGATCAACGGACAACGGGCGAAGGTTATCGGCAATGTATCAATGGACCTGATAGCCGTTGATATAACAGGCATTGAAGCTGCCGAAGGAGACAAAGTTGAGATTTTTGGAGAAAACCTGCTGATAGAAGAAGTGGCCGGATGGCTAAAAACCATTCCATACGAGATTCTGACAAGTATATCGCGACGTGTAAAACGGGTGTATTTTCAGGAATAAGTTATTTGAAGCTGAGAGTATTGAGTATTGAGTAATAAGAAAGTAACGAGTAGGAATGATAGCGGGAATAATTGAAAACACAGAAACAGCCGGTGCGCTTATACAATCGGTATTTTTATTAGCCGATAAACTGGATAAAGACATTGCAATTGTTTTAACAGCGGCAAATGCCATCAGCCCTGAAACGCAAAACAATATCAGAGAATCTGCACCAAAAGCAATTTCGGAGCGCTTACGGTTTTACTCAATAAATTCATTCAATGAAATAACTGCATTTTGCGAAAACAACGAAGCATCGTTTTTATTTATTCAGACTGTTGAAAACAAGCGAAAAGCCATTCAGCAAGCATTAAAGGCCTGCCGTGAATTACGCATACCTTATATTATATACAAAAATAACTTTGATGTACTCGCTACCAATAATGTACTGGTACCCGTAAGTTTTCTCGAAGAAGAAATGGAAAAAGCACAGTTTGCCAGCGCATTTGGAAGGTTTTGCAATGCAGGGATTTACCTTTTGCAAGCCAAAGACTACGGAACAAAAGCCGCTAAAAATGTGGAGCGCATGAAGGCTCTTTTCGACAAGTTTGAACTCAGAGTAAATATACTGATAGCAAAATCCGACAGTTTCAAAGTGAACAAAGAATCAGCTTCAAGGGCAGTCGAAACCGATGCCGGTATTATTCTGATTACGGCATCACGTGAGTATGGGTTGGACGATATACTGTTTGGCCCACAGGAGTTACACCTGATACAACAATCGGCAATTCCGGTTTTACTGGTCAATCCGCGAAGCGATTTATATGCTTTGTGCGATTGATTTTCAGGACGAGCGATGAATAAGTTTTCGGTTCGTTTCTCACAATCCACAAATATTACGAAAAAAGCCTCCGTGTAAGGTTCATCCCACACGGAGGCTTTTTTATCTTTTTAGACTTCTTAAATCAATTCCCTTTGTTTCAGAATAAATTCCATTTCGGTCTGAACCTTTTGCGCTTCACGTCGGGCAGCATCGGCATAGTCTTTTTCGGCCGAAGCATAAATAATCTGACGCGATGAATTGACCAATAAACCACAAGTACTGTTTAATCCGTATTTGCAAACTTCTTCCAGACTTCCTCCCTGCGCTCCTACTCCGGGTACCAACAGAAAATGATTTGGAATAATTGCTCGTATATCAGTCAGCATTTCGGCTTTGGTTGCACCAACCACATACATCATATTTTCATCGTTACCCCATCCAAGTGAAGTTTTCAGCACTTTTTCGAACAAGCGTTCGCCGGTTTCAGCATCGCGCATAAACTGGAAATCGTAAGCTCCTTTATTCGACGTAAGTGCAAGTAATGTAACCCATTTGCCTTCATAAGTCAGAAAGGGTGTAACCGAATCCTCGCCCATATAGGGAGCTACAGTAACCGAATCAAAATCCATAGAACCAAAAAAAGTACTGGCATACATAGCCGATGTATTTCCAATATCACCCCGTTTAGCATCGGCAATAATAAACTGATCGGGGTAGTTGGTTCTGATATATTCAACGGTACGCTCTAAAACATCCCATCCTGAAAGACCTAAGCTTTCGTAAAATGCCAAATTAGGTTTGTATGCCACACAAAGGTCGGCTGTAGCATCAATGATGGCCTTGTTGAAGGCAAAAATTGCATCATCAGTTTCGTCGAACAGATGCTCAGGTATTTTATTTACATCCGTGTCAAGTCCTACGCACAGAAATGATTTTTTGCGCTGTATATTTTCAAATAACTCTTGCTTTGTCATATCTTTATTAAATTAGAAGTTACAATTCACTTTCTTTGAGTCGTTCGGCATTCTCAGCTACAATCAACTGATTAATTACATCCTGAATATCGCCATTTACAAAAGCTGTAAGGTTGTACATGGTAAAATTGATACGATGATCCGTTACACGTCCCTGCGGATAATTATAGGTACGAATTTTGGCCGAACGGTCGCCCGTTGAAACCAGCGTTTTACGACGGCTTGCAACAGCTTCCTGACGTTTCGTCACTTCAATTTCGTAAAGTTTTGAGCGTAGCATTTGCATAGCCAGTTCCCTGTTACCCAGCTGCGTACGTGCCTGCTGACATACTACAACCATGCCCGTAGGTTTATGTGTTAGCTGTACTTTGGTTTCAACCTTGTTTACATTTTGCCCGCCGGCACCACCTGAGCGCGATGTTTGCATTTCCACATCGGCCGGGTTGAGTTCAAAGTCGAACTCCTCAGCTTCGGGCAATACAGCCACAGTAGCTGCCGAAGTATGTACACGACCCTGTGTTTCGGTTTGAGGTACCCTTTGTACACGATGTACGCCCGATTCATATTTCAGTGTACCATATACGTTTTCGCCGGTAACAGTGAATATTACTTCTTTATAACCTCCGGCTGTACCTTCGCTTATGTTTGTAATCTCTGTTTTCCATCCTTTGCTATCGCAATACTTCACATACATTTTAAACAAGTCGCCAGCAAAAATAGCCGCTTCATCGCCTCCGGTACCACCACGTATTTCCACAATAGCATTCTTTCCGTCTTCCGGATCGGCCGGTATAAGCAGGATTTTGATATTCTCCTCCATCTCAGGAATACGGGGCTCAAGCTCTTCAACCTCAGCACGGGCCATTTCGCGCATTTCCGAATCACTTTCGTTTATCAGAATGTCTTTCGCTTCGGCCAAATGAGCCAATGCCAGTACATATTCATTTTTAGCATTGAGAATAAGTTCAAGGTCGTGATATTCCTTGTTCAGTTTTACATACCTTTTCTGATCCGATATTACCGAAGGGTCGGTAATAAGGGTTGCTATTTCCTCAAATTTGTGTTGTAATCCCTCCAGCTTTTCTATAAGCGTCTTTTCAGCCATCGTTATTTATATCGTATTTTCTTATTTTTTAATCATTTATAAAATATGCCCGTTAATTTTGCATATGCGCACGTTTATCCGATTCTTCCTTAATATTGAGAATCATTTGCCGAAGTCGCCACTCCATAATGCTCTTATACCTTTTTTGTGTGATGAACACATCGAAAAACCAGGCAAATTTAATATTGGTAACCACCTGCAAATAGCCATAACGCCCATTTCCTTTGGGATAAAAATAAAACGAGCCCTGCATTTCTCTGATAAAAAGATTTGACTTCGATAAATCCAGCCTCACTTCCCTTTTACCATTCGGGAAAGTACGCAGAGTTAGTTTACTATCGACCGACAAATCTTTAAATGTAGTAACACCCGGCACAATTACATCGCCTATTCCTTTTAAAATCCCCGTTTGCTTGTTGTATCGCGTCTCTTTAAAGTCGAACACTAAAAGTTCGTCCTTTTCATTTTTAAGACTCATATCCTTTAATCCCCATTTAAACAGGCCTTTAATATCAGAGCACATCTGCTGTACAAACAGGTTTATCACAGCATTGGATATACTATCGTTATTAGTAATACTCAGTTGAGCCACCGTAGTGAATACACCTTTATTGTACCTGGTCGATATCGAATCGTGTGGTGACGCCTGCAATGTGATGTAAAAAAAGAGCGATAAACAAAACAAAATGAATCGATTATGCATAATCAGGTAATTATTTTTTAGCGGAGACAAAGTTACCATTTATTTATCTTATTTAAAAATTCATTTACACAAAAAAGGCTATCGGTTGTTCACCGGTAGCCCTGTTTTTATTCAAACTATTCAAAAACAGCTTTCATTCTTTGTGAAAAAGTATCTATCAGGCTGTTTTTTCTTTCTTCTTATTTGTATCAATTTTGAAAATCGGATACAAAGGGCAGAAGTTGATAAGGCTGGTTACTGTCAAAACCAAAGCACCAATAAGTGCTACAATGCCCCAGGTATCAGACAGAATATCAAAATAGTACAACAAAATCAGGATTATTGCCAATAGCAATCGAATTAATTTGTCCGATGGACCAATGTTTGCTTTCATAATGAAATAAGTTTATAATCGTTGAGTTAATAACAACACAAAACTACGGATTGTTTACATAAAGTAAATAAAAGACTTGTCACATCCGACAATCAATTATTATTGATAAGAATTCGGACCGAATGTAAATAAATATATTTCCGGCTACAGAAAAATTGAGTAGCTTTGTAACACAATTGCGCTGGCTGATATAGCGCTCGTGAATTCTGATTTTTGTAATAACACCATGCTCGACCAAACTACAATTGATAAAATAACCGATGCTGCTCAAATACAGGATGTAATATCGGATTATGTCACCCTCAAAAAAAGAGGGGTAAATTTGTTAGGGCTTTGTCCGTTTCACAACGAAAAAACACCATCGTTTATGGTTTCGCCTGCCAAAGGCATATTTAAATGCTTTGGTTGCGGAAAAGGCGGTAATTCGGTTCATTTCATCATGGAACATGAACAAATATCGTATTACGAAGCCCTCAAGTTTTTGGCTAAAAAATACCATATCGAATTTCAGGAGCGCGAACTCAGTGCCGAGGAAATGGCTGTACGCAACGACCGAGAAAGCATGTTTCTGGTCAACGATTTTGCGCAAAAACACTTCTCCTCAACCCTGCACGAACACATTGATGGCAAGTCAATCGGACTCGGATATTTCCGTGAACGTGGTTTTCGCGATGATATTATTCGCAAATTTCAGTTAGGTTATAGCCTTGATCAGCGCGATGCTTTTACACAATCGGCCCTAAAGGCTGGCTATAAAAAGGATTATCTGGTAAAAACCGGTCTTACACTCGAAAACGAAAGTGGCTATGTTAGCGACAGATTTCGGGGCCGTGTAATGTTTCCCGTTCATTCGCTCTCGGGTAAGGTAGTGGCATTTGGAGGTCGTATCCTGAAAAAGGACGACAAAATGGCCAAGTACGTAAACTCGCCCGAATCGGAAATTTACCATAAAAGCAACGAACTTTACGGAATATTTTTTGCCAAACAAGCCATTGTCCGCCAGGACAGATGTTTTTTGGTAGAAGGATATACCGACGTTATTTCCATGCATCAAAGTGGAATTGAGAACGTGGTAGCATCGTCGGGTACATCGCTTACACCCGGACAGATACGTTTAATTCATCGCTTTACCGAAAATGTAACCGTTATTTACGACGGTGATGCTGCAGGTATCAAGGCTTCTATTCGCGGAATCGACCTGCTACTTGAAGAAGGGTTAAATATCAAGGTATTGTTATTGCCCGATGGCGACGACCCTGATTCCTTTTCGCGCAAACACAATGCATCGGATTTTATCGAATTTGTGGAGAAAAACTCGGCCGACTTTATCCGCTTCAAAACCAACCTTTTGTTAAAGGACGCCGGAAATGACCCTGTAAAGCGCGCCGGACTGGTTATTGACATTGTGCGAAGCATTTCAATCATTCCCAATCAGGTTATCAGAGCCGAATATGTAAAGGAGTGTTCATCGCTGCTAAATGTTGACGAAGCTTTGCTTTACAATGAAATCAACAAATTAAAAACCAGCGACAAAGAAAAAGCAGCTGCAAGACCTGTCAATACAGTTGTTCCGGAAAATCAACCTGCGAACACGGAAAATCAACAAACCTTCATAAGCACATCGCATAGTGGAAAGTTCGATAAAGAAGAACGTAACCTTTTGCAATTACTTATAAAGTTTGGCAATTTCACTCTGTATTATGCCGATGAGCAAAAGCAGGTACCCGTAAGTGTAGCACAGTATGTTATTGACGAATTGGACAGGGATGAGTTACAGTTTGATAACCCCTTGCATCAATCCATATTGTCCGAAATTAGAGAGCATGCTCATGAGCCCGATTTTTTATCGGAACGGCATTTTTTATACCATCAAAATCAAATTGTCAGTCAGCTTACAGCCGAACTGATTAC
>JBLIZK010000084.1:0-8232 GCA_048859825.1 Paludibacter sp. | reverse complement strand
TATATGTTTTTCGACTCAGAACTACCACAGGATATGCAGGATGTTATCGAAAAATGGAGAAAATTCGGCAACGGTAGTAGTCTTGACGAATAATCTCTGAAAACAATCGATGAAGGATTACACTATAAATAAAATGTTATGTTCCATTTTCGACAAGGAATAAAAAATATACCTGAAATATGCACCCAACTGGGTGTAAAAAATGTAATCATTGCTCCGGGTTCGCGCAATGCCCCGTTGATTTTTGCGTTTACTGCACAACATAACATAAACTGTTTGAGCATAACCGATGAGCGTTCGGCAGCTTATTTTGCGCTCGGGATGTCGCAGCAAAGTGGCGAGCCTATAGCGCTGGTTTGCACCTCAGGCACAGCCGTTTTAAACTTTGCTCCTGCCATTGCTGAGGCATATTATCAGAACATACCTCTCATTGTATTTACAGCCGACAGACCATCAGAAATGATTGATCAGGCCGATGGGCAGACACTGCGTCAAAACAATATTTTCAGCAACTATATTAAAGCAGCCTTTGAGTTGCCCGTAGATACCGAAAAAAAACAGGATTTATTATTCAGCGACAGATTGGTTTCACAGGCAATTGACACTGCATTATCTTATCCAAAGGGACCCGTTCAGATAAATGTACCACTTCGCGAACCAATTTATGTGCCCATACCTGATACACATTCAGAGCCAAAAATTATTCGTTCGCAACCACAAAACACTGCTCTGAGCCCTGAAAGTTTGGAAAAGCTAAGAACCAACTGGACAAGCTATAAACGAAAAATGATTGTTGTTGGAGTCTTTGCACAAAACGAGCCCCTCAATACACTTTTGCAACAATTAGCCAAAGAACCAGACCTTGTGGTTGTTGCCGAAAACTTATCGAATATTGCGGGCGAAAACATAATCACACAGGCAGAATCGTTTTTTTCGCGGATCAATTCCCTGGAAAACAGCCATGAATTTGCACCGGATTTACTTATCACTATCGGGCATTCTGTTATTTGCAAGCAATTAAAGCTATTTTTGCGTTCACATCAGGCATCGGTTCAATGGCAAATTGAGTCTACTCTGCCTTATGTAGACACTTATCAGTCGTTAACAAGTATTCTACCCGGATCAGCCACTGATATTTTAAGTAAAATGCCCACAGGGGTTACCAAAAGTGATTATACCTTGAAATGCAGAGCTGAAATAGAGCAAATACGTATCCTTCATAAAGAGTTTGTATCGAAAACTGAGCTCTCGGATATGACTGTAATGGCAGAAATACTGCGCCAAACCAGGCCCGACACTGTTTTACAGTTGGCAAACAGCACTTCAGTACGCTGGATGCAACTTTTTGAAACACGTGCCGACCTTACATATTATTGCAACAGAGGCACGTCAGGCATCGATGGAAGTCTCTCAACAGCTGCAGGTTTTGCATACAATTCTGCACGAAACGTACTATTTGTAACCGGCGATGTTTCGTTTATCTATGACTCCAACGGTCTGTGGAACAATTATACCGGAAAAAACCTGAAAATCATTGTACTGAATAATAATGGTGGAAATATATTCCGGTTTATTGGTGATAAAGAATTGATGAAAAACAATCTGCATTTTTTCACAACACCACACCAGGTGCAAATAAAGTTATTAGTTGAAGCATATGGTGTTGATTATCTGAACTGTAACGAATCGGCGGATTTATCCGGAAAAATTGAACAGTTATTAAACTCCGCCAATGCAACTGTACTGGAAGTGTTTACTGATAGTGAATTGAATACCGAAAATTACAAAAAATATTTTCAACATATCAAAGAATAAATATCAGTAAAAGTGCGGCAAAAAACCTTTTATTTTAATTCAAAATAGCCTTTTGGGGCTGTTTGTGTTTTAATTAATTCACAATCAAAAAAAATAAAAAAAAACAAATAAAACTCCTTTTTATTAGGGATATAACATTACAATATGAGACAGTGGACATCAATTAAAGAATTTGACGAAATTAAATTTGAATATTTCGAAGGAATAGCGAAAATTACTATCAATCGTCCGCGTTACCGCAACGCTTTTACGCCTGATACTATCAAGGAAATAATACAGGCTATGGTGATTTGTCGCGAAAGTCAGGACATTGCAACCGTGATTTTAACCGGCGAAGGCGACAAAGCGTTTTGTGCCGGTGGCGACCAAAACGTAAAAAACATAGCCGGCTACATTGGCAAAGACGGTATTCCGCGCCTGAACGTGCTTGATTTACAAAAGATGATACGTTCATTACCTAAACCGGTTGTTGCCATGGTCAATGGTTTTGCCATTGGTGGCGGACATGTGTTACAGGTTATTTGCGACTTATCCATTGCTTCGGAAAATGCCATTTTCGGACAAACCGGGCCTAAAGTAGGTAGTTTCGATGCTGGCTTTGGCTCATCGCAGTTGGCACGAATAGTTGGACAGAAAAAAGCCCGCGAAATTTGGTTCCTTTGTCGCCAATACTCGGCCCAGGAAGCATTGGATATGGGACTGGTAAACACAGTAGTACCATTTGACCAACTAGAAGACGAGACCGTAAAATGGTGTAAAGAAATGATGCAACACAGCCCGTTAGCTTTACGCATGATAAAAGCCGGACTTAATGCCGAAATGGACGGAATGGCAGGCATACAGGAACTTGCAGGAAACGCTACCATGCTTTATTATATGACAGAAGAAGCGCATGAAGGCAAAAAAGCATTTCTCGAAAAACGCAAACCTGATTTTGGTAAATACCCAAAACTACCTTAAAAAGAGAAATATTAAAATGCAATCTGTCATAGTTATTTTCAGATTGCATATATACAGACTCATTGTTAATTATAGCTTCTACTATTAACCGGAGCTATAATTAACATCTTATTGACAACAACTCAATGGATATAATTACAATAGTAGGTCCAACTGCTTCGGGAAAAACTTCACTGGCTGCACAGCTTGCATACAGGCTCGATGCCGAGATAATCAGCGCCGACTCCCGACAAGTTTACCGGGGTATGGATATTGGTACCGGTAAAGATTTGGCCGACTATGTAATCAATGGTAAGCAATTCCCGTATCATTTAATCGATATTTGTGATGCGGGTGAAAAGTACAATCTTTTTGAATACCAGCACGACTTTCACAAAGCGTATAATTCAATAAAAGCAAGACAAAAAACACCTATTCTTTGCGGTGGAACAGGACTTTATGCTGAGTCTGTTCTGAAAGGTTACAAATTGCTTCAGGTACCCGAAAATAAAGCTTTACGCGAAGAACTGGTTTCAAAATCGTCCGACGAATTAAAACAAATACTTGCCTCATACGGCCCTTTACACAACATTACCGACTTAGACTCGGATAAACGTACAATCAGAGCCATCGAAATAGCAGATTTCACAAAACTAAACGGAGCAGCAAACACTGAATTCGAGCCGTTAAAAGGTCCTGTATTTTGTATTGACATTAGCAGAGAAGCACGCAGAGAACGCATTAGCTCCCGACTAAAAAGCCGACTGGAGGAAGGAATGCTGAACGAGGTTCGTCAGTTGCTCGATAGTGGAATTGCTCCCGACGACCTGATTTATTACGGTTTAGAATACAAATTTGTGACTTTACACTTAACGGGACAAATCAGTTATAAGGAACTTTTTTCGCAACTGGAAATTGCCATTCACCAATTTGCCAAACGTCAGATGACCTGGTTCAGGGGTATGGAAAAACGCGGATTCGGAATAAAATATATTGATTACAACTTATCAACCGAAGATAAACTGAGTTTTATACTTCAGAATTGCGCTGAACACTGATTTCGGGAAAAGAAACGGGTACATTTTCAAGTTCAAAGTCCTCGTGAGTAGCCCAGACTACTATAGGCTGCCATTTCAAAATATAGCTATTAATTACACGAATTACCTTCTGTTTTAATTCAGTATCAAGTCCGTTTAATGGTTCATCGAGCAATATAACATCGGCTCGGGCAGCTAAAGTTCTGGCTAAAGCCACACGTTGTTGCTGTCCTCCACTTAATTGTGAAGGGTACATATTTTTCAACGCATCCAATTCCAATTCAGATAAGATGTTATTTATCAACACTTTGTCAGAAGAATTCATATCCGGAACGACAAATTCAATATTTTCCCACACAGTCAGCCAGTTACACAAACGCAAATCCTGAAAACTGTAGGCTATCCTAAGTGTATTATCCTTATGTATTTGCCCATTTTCGGGTTTAAGCAAACCGGCAAGCATACGCAAAAGTGTAGTTTTACCAGCCCCTGAGGGTTGTTTTAATAAATACACTTTTCCTGATTCAAAATCATAGTTAAAATCATCAATAACTACATTATCGCCAAATGATTTTGAAACTGAATTGAATGAAACTTGTTTCGGCCTGCTTGTGCGTATTTCCGCCCTGTGAGCTTTCCTTTTCATAACCGGAATTCGATGCACAGCTAACCTGCGAATAAGCATATCGAACACATAACTGGTAACAATTGCCATTATAGTCCAGGCAAAAAGTTCCGGTACATTAATGTAAACCTGCGACATTTTCATGCCGGTACCAATACCATGGATTGGCTGTGCCAGCACTTCGCCAATAATTACCGCCCGCCAACCAAAACCGGCTGCAGTAGAAAAACCGCTTAAGATAATACTTTTAGCCTGTGGCAGATATATTGCCAAATAAATTTGATGTACCTTAAACCCAAATACACGGGCCATTTCAACCAGTTTATTATCAACAGATTTCAATCCCGAAAGAACTGATTGATGTATAATAGGAAACATGGTCAGGAAAGCAATAAAAACCGGTATTGTATTGGGCGAGAACCACAGAAGTGCGACTAAAACTACCGCAATAACCGGTACTGAACGAAACACAACCACTGTAGGCATAAAGAAGCGAAGCCAAAACACATAAAAAGCAGATAATGATCCTGAAATAAATGCCATTATCAAAGCCAACAAAAACCCTACAAATGCCCTTATTATCGTGAAAAACAATGCATTGTAAAATGTTTTTTCACCAAGCAGAAGAAAAATCTGCACAAAAAGCCTATCAATGGTAGGGAAAATATCGCTATAACCAATGGCCAATGCAATTATTTGCCACCCTGCCAACATTAGGAAAATGGCCAGAAAATAAGGCAAAAGTTGCTTCAGTTTCATGAATTATTGCAGTTGATGAATAAAATTTCGATCGGGTAATTTGCCTCCAACCGATTCAGGATTTGCTTCGAAAAAAATGCGAAGATATTTATCTACTTCACGATCAATGGCAAAAGAAGCTACATAACGAATATTACACAACGGTATAGACTTCAGGGCAATTGACTCATCATTCACAATGCCATATTTAAGCATTAGCGAGGCTGTTTTCAGCGTATCACTGTTTACTGAATTACAACTGGCTGAATATGCCTCGCATAGCGTACGCAAAGTTGCAGGATAGTTTGATGAAAAATCGGAATGCACCAGAAACGCTGTCTGTACAAAAATATCTTTGTCTGAGTTATAAAAAAAGTCTTCGCAGTCTAATTTTGACACAATGTGTATGGAACTGTCCCTATGTAGTAACATACTTACCAATGGCTCCGACACCAGTGCATTCATTTCATTTCTACTTAACATGGCAGTTGCCAAATCAACATTGTTGGTATAGCTGTAATCCATCGCAACATTATGTATGTTGTTTAAAGTCAAAAAACGCGATAACAGTACATCAGGAGTTGCTCCTTGCCCGAAAACATACACTTTTTTGTTTATCAGATCACTTATTTGATTAACTTTTGTATTGTTGGACAATAAATATAAAGTTCCCCAAACCGGACATGCAACCATTCTGTATTCCAAACCTTTATTATACAAATTGGCAGCCATAACGGTAGGCAATACCGCTAAATCCAAATCACCACTCATCATCAGCGCCTGTATTTGTTGAGGGTCACTTTTCACCACAAATTCAATGCGTTTACCATCCACAACCGGAGGATTTTCAATCATATACAGAAAACTCACATAGGTGGGTCCGTTCAATATACCAATTCGGATAGAATCAGAATTTTTTTTTGCACAGGACAGAAATAATCCTAAAAGCGGGATAAAAAGAAATATAATTCGTTTTGTCATTTTAATACTTTTTGCTGTAAAGTAAGCACCGTTATCTCCGGTTTTAATCCAATTATCATAGGCAATCCAATGTATCCAATCCCTCTGTTTACATAAAGTTGCTGTCCATTGGATGTATATAAACCATTATAAGTGGAATAATGAAACACAATTGGAGAATATACCTTTCCGTTTATATCAAAGCCAAACTGACCTGCATGTGTATGTCCTGACAACAAAAGATTGATACATGGTTGTTCTGATTGAACAACTTCCCAATGCACAGGATTATGTGTAAGCAATATCTGAAAAGCCGATTGCGGTATATCTTTCATTGCTTGGGTTAAATCTGAATAGTTTTTTTGAGTGTTAGTAGCATGATAATTCCCTACTCCAACCAAAGCAATACTATCAGTATCCCTATGTAAAAAAACATGTTCGTTTTCAATAATTTTAAAACCACACCGAGCAATACCATCCATAATTCTCATCAGATTTAATTCTTTTGCTTCAGCTGTTTTCCAAACAGAATAGTCACCATAATCATGATTTCCTAAAATTGCAAATTTACCATCTTTGGCTTTTATCTTTGCGAATATTGTGTCGAAACCAGTGAATTCTCCTGCAAAATTATTTACAAAGTCACCAGTAAACACAACTATATCAGCATTTTGTTCATTTATCTTTTTAACCACATTCGAAAAAAAACGTTTATCCAGCATACGCGCACCCAAATGAGCATCCGAAATCTGAACAATTTTATAATTGTTAAATGATGCAGGTAATTCTTTGTCGACCACCTGAATCATTTCTACTTTCATATTTAACGGGTTCATAAAAACACTCCAGAACATTACTATTACAAATGCACCTGAAAGCATATAATACACTGATTTTATTTCAGTTATACGTGCAGGGTACTTATTTTGAAAGAAACGTAAAAACACATATATTATACGCAAAATATAAAATGTGAGAAAAAACAGATTAAACCACATCAACCAAAAGTTGAATCGGTAATTGTCAATATTCGCACCAAAAATTTTGATAGCAGTATATGTAATACTAAAAAAGAAAGTCGGAAATACCAACTTAATTTTTTGTATAATATTCCTTTTTTCTGAGTATTTATACAAATAATGGTCTGTAATAAATATCAGTAACAGTACGATAACGTAAATGGTAGTGTAAAATTTCATTAAAAATTCATTTTCAAATAACAGATGACAAATATTGCCTGTTTAATTATTAAAAGCAACAAAAAAGCCACTTTAAGCAACAATACATTACTAAATAATGCTTTTAAACATAGAAATATAAGTCAACATGCATTACTTTTGTGAAACTAAATGTATATATTTGTGACAGATTAAAATCGCATCTATAAAACGTATATTTTTTCATGGCCTTTTATTTCTTTTTCGCTATTATAATAATTCTGATAGCCGATTTCGGACTTGAAAGATTATTAGCACTCCTCAACATCAAAAACTCAAAAACAGCCCTTCCAGCAGTTGTAGCCGACATATATGATAGTGAAACCTACAATAAACAACAAAAATATTTTAGAGCTAATTCCCGTTTCGGAATGATTTCGTCGACATTTAGCTTCGCAATAACGCTTTCAATGTTTATTTTTGGTGGTTTTGGATGGCTTGACGCCACACTAACCAGCTACATTACAAATCCGGTTTTACACACTCTTATATTTTTTGGAATCATATTTCTGGTGAATGATGTTTTGCATATTCCTTTTGAATTATACGATACCTTTGTTATAGAACAAAACTTCGGATTCAACAAAGTTACGCCAAAAATTTTTATTCTCGATAAAATTAAGAGTTATTTGCTGACTATAGTGATAGGTGGTGGCCTGTTATTTGCAATTGTAAGCTTTTACAATTATACGCCGGAATACTTCTGGATCATTTCCTGGACTCTGGTAACAGCTTTCAGCCTGTTTATGAGCCTGTTTTATTCGGAACTGATTGTTCCGTTGTTTAACAAACAAACACCACTACCTGAAGGTGAATTACGAACTGAAATTGAGAAATTTGCAGCAAAAAGTAATTTCAAACTTACGGATATTTATGTAATCGACGGTTCAAAACGCTCCAC
>JBLIZK010000083.1:0-18632 GCA_048859825.1 Paludibacter sp. | reverse complement strand
CTCTTCCGATCTACAAATATGCATTTCCGATTTTCTGGTAAATGGCAAAGTAAGCCGCCGACGAACGTGGATTTTTCAGAATAAGCGCCGAAGCCATTTTTTTATGCTGCTCTATTTCCGCTTCAATAACAGCGATAAGCGCATTGCGCTGATCGGTCGACAAATCGGGAGTTATTTTATTGGCTTTTAGCTGTATGGCTGCAAGAGACTTTTTCAGTTTCAGAATATCCGCATTTGTCTGGCTACCTTCAATAGTATAATCAGTTGTATATTTATTATCAGACGCCTTGATCGTGATTGTTTCGCATGAATCGATAGCAAAATCAATGACTTTATTGCCCAGGCGCAAACGATAAAAATCAGGGTATTCCGGACGGGCAGCCTTCATTTTAAATGAGCCGCTTTCGTCGAGTTTTACCGAGTCGAGTAACTCCACTTTGAGTAAGCCATTTTGTTCCAGATAAAGTGTTTGCCCCTTGGCATCTAAAACTTCCCCTTCTACTACAAATTTATCGTTTCTGTTACAGGATATAAAAATGGTAATCAATAAAACGATAACAAAATATTTTCTCATATACAGACCTGTTTTTATGTTTCGTGCAAAAGTAAACTAAAATCTGCAATAGGCAAAGTTTCCGATTTATTTTCGATAGAGCAAAAAATGATTCAAATCTGTAACCTTTCACATTTTATTGCATCTAATTAAAAAATTATTGATAAACGATGTTAGATTATTGACCCGACATTCGTCATTGATATAAACAGTGTAATTTTATTATAAAGAAAAATGAAAAGAATAACGCTTATTTTAATGTTAACCATTTCGGTAATAGCTTCACACGTAATGGCAGTAACCGAGGCAATATCCGGCACTGTGAAAGGAAAAGTACTGGATCAGAACAATCAGCCTGTAGAATTTGCCACTGCAACACTTGTTGACCCTGAAACACAAAAGATAGTGAAAGGAGAAGTTAGTAACAGCAAAGGAGAATTTGTTATTAATAAAGTAAATAAAGGCGACTATTTACTAATTGTAAGCATGGTGGGTTACAAACGCAGCGAACAAAACCGCATTAAAATTGACTCAAAAAATGTATTGATTGAAAAAAAGATTGTTCTCACCGAAGGCTCTGAACAATTGCAGGACGTAGTTGTGGTTGGGCGAAAAGAT
This sequence comes from Paludibacter sp., assembly GCA_048859825.1. Taxonomy (GTDB): domain Bacteria; phylum Bacteroidota; class Bacteroidia; order Bacteroidales; family Paludibacteraceae; genus Paludibacter. Next base: position 17,461 of record JBLIZK010000083.1, on the reverse strand, counting down.
TTTATTGAACAAACAGTAGATAAATTGGTAGTGAATCCTGAAGCTTCGGTTACTACTGCCTCGGAAAATGTATACGAAATACTGAAAAAACTACCGGGAGTAAGTATAGATGATAATGACAATGTAAGTCTGAAGGGCTCACAAGGAGTAAAGATACTGATTGACGATAAACCCACCTATGTAAGTTCGGCACAATTGGCGGCCCTGCTAAAAGGGATGCAGGGGAAAAATGTGGACAAGATTGAAATCATTGAAAACCCATCGGCCAGATATGATGCCGAAGGCAACTCCGGAATAATCAACATAAAAACCAAACACACCAAAGCCCCCGGGTTTAACGGAAGTATTAACGGAGGCTTATCAGTTGGGAAAAAAGCGGGCTGGAACGGAGGAATTGATTTGAATTTGAAAACTGGCAATTTTAATTTTTACGGTAATTATTCGAATTATAACTGGGCAGGCATAAACGGAATGGAAGCAAGCCGCACATTTACAACTACTTCACTTATGGGTGCAAGTCAGTTAATAAAAAGCGAAGGAGAATACAAAGGGACCTCGCACAATTATAAGATTGGGATGGATTACAACATCGCAAAAAATCATGTGATAAGTCTTATGTTCAGAGGCAATAATGGTAAAAATAAAGACAATGAAGAAAATGAAACATCATTTACTGATAAAAATTTGCAAATAGATTCCACACTTAAAACGACTTCATACTCAAACAACAGATGGAATAATCAAACTTATAACCTGAACTACAAATGGGATATCGATTCATTGGGTCAGTCTTTGGTTTTCGATATAGACTATGCCCGTTTTGGTTTCAACAGCCCGAACCATCAAAACGGAACTTACTACGATAATGCCGGAGTTGACATGAACAACGATATCGTTGTAGAAACTAATCAGGGAAATGAGATTAAAATTTATACTGCCAAAATGGATTATGTACGTCCTTTCTCGAAATTATTATCACTGGAGTCGGGGCTTAAAATAAGCTCGGTTTTCACCGATAGCTATAACAATATGAAAGGTTATATTAATCAAAACGACCATTTTCAATACACTGAAAACATACAGGCAGCCTATGCAAATATACGGTATCAGTTAAAAAACACCACATTTCAGGGAGGACTCCGTTTGGAAAATACTTTAACAACCGGAAAATCAATTAGTGCAAATTTAAAAAACGACACAAGCTACCTGAAGTTGTTTCCATCATTTTTTATACAACAAAAATTAAACGACAAAAACTCATTGAACTTAAAATACAGTTACCGCATTGGTCGGCCAAATTATCATAACTTAAATCCGTTTCGATGGATGATAGACCCCTATACATACAATCTTGGAAATCCTGATTTAAAACCACAATTTACGCATTCGGTTGGTTTAGGATACAATTACAATAATGCGCTAATAACCAATTTAAACATGAATTATACCAGCGGAATGTTTACGGAAATCATCCGTCAGGACGATGCATCAAAAACGGTATACCAAACAATCGAAAACCTGAATAATTCAATTGATATCAGTTTGTCGGAAACTTTCCAGTTTCAACCTTTCAAATGGTGGCGATTAAACGGAACTTTAACAGGCATGTATAAAGCAATTCAGATGGATGACAATTCGGATACACCTTTATCCAGAAGTAGCCTGATAGCCAATATGAGTAACACATTTACATTACCTTTAAAAATAAAAATGGAAGTAAGTGGCAGATATTACTCATCTCAATTGATAAGTAATATTGTAATGCGCTCACGGGGTGCGGTTGATATCGGTTTTCAACGGGCTGTATTAAAAGACAAAGGTTCGCTTAAAATATCAGTTAGCGATGTATTTAAAACTGCGCAGGGCAGTGCCTACGCAAAATACGGTAATGTGGATATTGATGTAAAGAACCATTGGGACTCAAGGAAACTAAACATCACATTTAATTACCGTTTTGGTAAAGACGATTTCAAAACAAGAGCAAACCGCTCCACAGCTTCGAGCGACGAAGAAAACAGGACATCTAAATAATTCGGAACGGTTTTTGAAAGGCTTTTAAAATATATTATTGATAAAACAGAGAGATTCACTGCGTGAGCAGCGAAAATGCAGAGATTGGACGTTAGTTTTTTGTGTTTAACATTTAATTTGCGCTGAAATAAATACAACAAGTCCATGAGAATTTTCAATTCACTGCATTTCTCTCTGTTTTTCTGTTTTTATTTGTAATTAACAACTCTTTCGGTAGCCAGTTTTGAGCTGATTATGGCCATGGGCAAGCCCGCTCCAGGCACAGTTGAAGCTCCAACATAAAACAAATTTTTATAGTCTTCGTCAACATTAGAAGGCCTGAAAGCTCCGATTTGCATCATTGAATGCGACAACCCGAGACCACTTCCCATATAAAGTCCGAATTCCTTTTCCCATTCATCAGGCGTGAAAATTGTGCGCGATACAACCGATGTAGTAATATCCTGACCTATTCTTTTAGAGAAATCCGTTAAAATACTATCAACAATACTATCCTTGTCGCTCCAATCGGGCTTAAACAGTTTATTGGGTACCGGACATACAAAAAACAAACTTTCGCAACCTTCAGGCGCACAGTCAGAGTTGTGCTTCGACAACATATTGACGTAATAATACGGTTTCTCAAGGGTATCGGGCTGTTTCAGCACTTTAAGCGCATAATCTTTGTAATTTGTACCCAGAAAATAATTGTGATGATTCACCTGAGGTAGTTTGGTATTTACGCCAATATAAAAAGTAAGATAACCCATCGTCCAGTTCATTTTGCGCAATTTATTTTCGGCAAATTTGGGTTTATGCATTACACGACCTCTGAAAAGAGCTGCATCGGCATTTATCACAAACATATCAGCCTTCCAACTATTTCCCTGTTTATCAACAAGTGCCGTTAACTTATGCTGTTCGTATTCAAAATCAACCACTTCCGTATTATAATGAATTTTAACACCAGCCTTATCCAATTCATCAACCAATCCTTCAACAATTTGATACATACCGCCTTTTACATTGAAATAACCATCGTTTACGAATTCAATATACGAAAGCAAACTGTACACAGCCATAGTATCAAAAGGAGTACGACCCAGAAAAAAGGCTATCAACGATACAATCTGTCGGGCTTCTTTTGAGTCGAAATAAGTCTCCACATGTTGCCAAAAGTTTTTGAGCAATACCGGCAAATGCACAGGATTTACGGTCATAAGTGCACGTAAATATTCCGGAATGCTATCAAAATTCGATTTCACAACAATATCAATTGTATCGTGATATAAAGCTTCTGATTTTTTCAGGTAACGCTCCATTTTAGCCCTGAAATCAGGTTCAACTTCCGCAAACTGCGCAGCCAGTTTTTCCATATCGCGGTACAAAAAATAGGTTTTGGGACTATCGCTAAAATTTACCGAATACAAAGGGTCAAGGCTGATGTATTCAAATGGCAACTGTATTCCACAGTCCTGAGCAAACTCTTTGAACTCGTACGACATACTAAAAAAGCTGGGGCCGGTATCAAACGTAAAACCGTCCTTCGATATCCGATTAAGACGACCACCAGCCTGATGGTTTCGCTCAAGAATTTCAACCTGATAACCTCGTTTCGCTAATCGTAATGCGGTAGCTAATCCACCTAATCCGGCACCGGCAATAATAACTTTCTGGCTCATATGTATTTTATTTTTTGTTTTTTAATAGTTTTAAATAATCAGGGATCAGTTCATTTTTCACCCATTTAAATTCCGGTTCAACTTTTAATGCCCGGTAAAGGTAGTGTATTGCTACATCGTACTTTTTTTCTTCGCGATACACATAAGCCAGCACTACCAATGCATTGAGATACTGCCAATTACGAGCTGAGGTATGAACATCTTTCTCCATCAGGTTAATGGCTTTGAGATATGTACGTATTGCTTCAGTATGCGAACCTCCAAAAATAGCCGGCGTATAATACTGTATATGAGCCATCTGCATATAGGCAAATGCATTGTTTACATCCAGATTCAACGCTTTTTCGGCATATTCTTTACTACGCGGACCATATACCGGAGCCTTAAGCACATTGAGAGCAATTTTATAGCCCATCATGGCCGCTTTGTACGATAACACAGTGGACATTTTGTAGTTTTCCTTTTCAAGCACAGCAATGTTCTTTTCCATTCTGGCAACGTATACAGCCGCTTCTTTTTTATTTTCTTTACCAATATTATACGCTATATATCCGTATAAATAGTTCAACTCCATGAGCAATCGTTCGTTTGTGCGGGATTCCTGCATCATTGACTTATCCAGCATATTTTTCCACGTCAGCATATCGCCTGCAATGTAAGCTTCGTACAGTTTATTTTCACTTGCCCACAAAACCGGCATTATCAATAACCCAATCAGAATCAATACACATTTCTTCCCTTCCATTCAAACCGTTTGTTTTTATTGTTATAAATTGATTTTAAAATTAATACTCCCAAATAATACAACTGCACGAAATGCAATTTACAATTAATCCATACATTTTGTCGGCTGACGATTGATATAAGCACACGACTCAGCAACACCAACATCAGATAAAAAACAAACCATAACCACTGTGCCGATACAACAAAAACCAACCAACCTATAAAATTAAATCCCCAAAAAGCCAAAGCCAGCAAATGTGAACCACCAAAGAACTCAGCCACATTTTTACTGAATCCATTGAGTGCTTCTTCTTTTGAATCGTACATATTACAATATACATCGTCCTGAGCAGCAACGCATGCTATATTCATTTTTTTGCGCTTCATGTAACGTGCAATCTGTATATCCTCTACCCTGCTTGAACAAAATTGTTTATGAGGTTCTATAGACTTGTATGTTGAAGTCCGGAACAACATAAACTGCCCATTGGCTGCTGACATGGATGAAAAAGGAGCATAACGCACAAAAGGCAAAGGCAGCAGACTTAACAATATATAATTCATAAGTGGTACTACTTTTGCCACTTCATTGTTTCGGAATAACTGCACCGGAAATACCGAAAGCAAATGAGATTTACTCTTAATCAGATAAGATAAAGCCGACAAAACAGACGCAGTACTGAGCCTGACATCTGCATCAACAAATAGCAGATACTCACCTTTTGCCACCTTGGCGCCACTGTAACATGCATAGTTTTTGCCAAACCAATTATCGGGCTTCTGTTCAATTTGTATTAGTTGAATACGTCTGTCATTATCAATACATGTTTTTACCACATTTACGGTATTGTCGTCCGATGCATCGTCGACCACAATAATCTCGAGCTGACAATTTGTAATCTTCTTGATATCAGACAATATGACTGCGATGTTATTCTCTTCGTTACGTACAGGTATTATAATTGAAATCAACTGATGAACCGAACCGGGTAAAACCTGAAATTTCACACGCCACAACAAATTAATCATTGCATTGAGCAATAATATAATCTGAATAAAAAGGAATAACAATGCTACGTATTTCATCAATTATAAAACTTCATACCCGTTTCGACTTTTGAAACTTTAAGCACTCATTATAAAACAACTGGTATTGCTCATTAATATTTTCGAGCGTTCCATTATCCGACACAGCCAGTTTTAAATAAAGATAAACAGTTGGCTTCTCGTGGGCAAAATATTCAATAAACTGCACGAGCATCAATACAGATTGTGATTCGGAACTGATGCGAAAATGTTCGATACCCCGTTTGAAAACGATATTATCCTCGAACATAGAATTCAATTCTCCCTGCGGATATATCAATACCAGATTTGAAGGATTCTCCAACAAACCAGCTGCATATTGTAACGATTGAAACACTGTGCGTGAACCGGGTTGCACCGAAAAACCACCAATTTTCGACAAAACACTTCTTTTTGATAATTCACTTTCGAGCATCATAAACCAAAAAGTACGCTTTAGCATACGTTGATTCAGGTAAAAAGCCAAAAAGCCATCCCACCAACTGGTATGATTTGCTAAAATCAGAACTGATTTTCCGTCTGTGTTCGGTTTTCCATCAATTATTACCTCATTAAAATGTCGCTTAATGTAAAATGGGACATACAAGCTGAAAAACAGATTCCAATATTTACTTTGACTTCCTTTAATCATAATAAACTAATCAAATATAAAATCAGGAAAAAAAACGTTTGTAGCAAAAGAATGTATTTGGCAAAATTATTTTGAATACGAACACCCGAAATGCGTATTAAACCATGCATTACAAACGCTATCACAAACCACGCCAGGTAATTTTGTAATGGTATATTACCATCGTCCCAGCTCCACATGTCCAGTAACGGAGCAGTTTGCTCGGTTATAATATCATACATCACCATTAATCCACTTGCAATAAATACTTTTGCCAACACAGGCAACTTCCGGCTATCTGTAAGCACAAAAGTTGTATACACCAGCATTAACCAGTTGAACCCGATTAACAGTGGTGTTTCGGCTAATTTAATTCCTAAACCACTACCGTATTCATAATTGCCAAATATCATCCCGGTTTGTACACCAGCCACCTCCACAAAAAAACCTAAAAAATATATAAGCGCAAATACCCAGCCACGACGCCATCCCGATTTATGATGATAAACCAGGATAAAATAATTCAGCATCAGGGCCAAAGGTGTGAGCATGCTAAAAAATGCTCTGGTAAATGGTATAGCAAAACCAGCAGCTCCCACGATATAAAACACGAGCAAAAACCGTTTCAAACCCTGCTCATTATCAAGCAACTGTATTATTTTATTTTTTACAATCAAAATGTCAGGCTGTTAAAAGATTTTTCTTTGATATTTCAGTATTTACACGTTGGTAAATGAGCTTAAACCATTCTGAATATTTTCCCGGGTTAATACTAACATCTTCGTGAAGTTTTTGATAGGAAATATATTTATAGTCGCCTACTTCGTGATGATTAATTCGTGGAAGCACATCCGTTATCCCCACAAATACATGGTCGGTTTCATGCTCAATAAGTCCGTTTTCGAGCAATGCTTTGTACGTAAAGGTAAACAAATGCTCAAGCGATGCTTTCAGTCCCATTTCCTGCATTAGTCGTCGCGAAGCGGCATCAACCGCTGTTTCGCCGGGAGCAGGATGACTGCAACAACTGTTCGACCATAATCCACGGGAGTGGTATTTTTCCAGTGTACGTTGCTGGATGAGCCAGTTTCCGTTAGTGTCAACAACAAAGACTGATATTGCCCTGTGTAAAAGTCCTTTATAATGAGCTTCCATTTTTTCCATCTCACCAATAGGAACATCTGTTTCATCAACCAATATTACTTTTTCCTGCATTTTTATCATCGTAAATTACACAATATGAAACTTATACATTAAATAACCTTTTAACAACAGTGCAAACTTGCGGCTACTCTTTACACGTATCCTGTTTTCAAACAATTGCTTTACTGGTGTGAATTCAATTTTCCGCAATAAATCGCGGTAATAAATATAAGCAATCAGCACCGCTAGTTTCGAACGCCCAGGCAGGCCGGCTATTCCCTTAAGAGCAACAGAAAATTCTGATTTAATATCGTCAATAATTTCTTTTTTTGACAATTCACTAAAACTTCCCTGTTGATAATTACTAAAATAAAAACGGTTCAAATCCTGCGTATCGGCTTTTAAATCGCGTAAAAAATTCACCTTCTGAAAAGCCGAACCCAGCATCATTGCCGGATGCTGTAGTTTTTCGTATAATTCAACATTGTTGTCGGTAAAAACTTTTAAACACATAAGTCCAACTACATTTGCCGAACCATAAATGTATTGCTCCGTTTCTGATACATTTAAATACCTGTTTTTATTTAAATCAGCCTTCATACTTTTCAAAAAATCATCAATCAGGCTGTATGGAATTTGGTACTTATTTACTACCAGCTGAAAAGCATGTAAAACGGGATTTAAACTGATTCTCTCTGACAACGACTGCTTTAAATCAGCTTCAAATCTATCAATCAGGCTTTGCTGGTCGTAATCGTGAAATGTATCAACAATTTCGTCGGCAAACCGCACAAAACCATAAATTGAATATATAGCATCCCGTTTATCTTTTTCTAAAAGAGTAGTAGCTATATAAAAAGATGTGCTGTACAACGAGGTAACCGCCCTCGCAGTTTGTATTGCCGTTTTGTGATACAATTCCATAAAACAGGATATTTTAGTTCATTTTTATACTAAATAAACAGCATGTAATCCATTTTTGTTCTATAGATTTTCGAAAAATACCTTAATATTAGACGCTTAATCGTGAATTTTTATTTACTTTGTATTGGAATATTTAATCTGAAAATACATGATTCGGAAACAATTAACTGTAACATTTTTAGTATTACTTTGGGCCACACATATCAATGCAAATGATTTTTACAATTGGTTTTCAACGGCCAGCTGTAGAGTAGATTTTCATTTTACCGGCAATGCTTCAAGCACATCAGTTTCAATTCATCGCATAAAGCAGGAACCTGTTTGGGGAGGGCGTACATCAAAAACTGATGAGTTTATGAATCTGGGTGAATACAGGTTTCAGGTTACCGACAGTGCTACAAGCAAATTATTATATGTGGATGGATTTTCATCCTTATTTTTCGAGTGGCAAACAACACCCGAAGCTAAAAAGCTACAAAGAAGTTTTGAGAGTACACTTCTTTTTCCATTCCCTAAAAAAGCAGTAAAAGTATCCATCGAAAAACGAAAAGGATTTGATTCATGGGAAGTTATCAACACATTTCAGATTTCGCCATCGGACAAACTAATAATTAAAAACAAGCCGGTAGATGCAAAAATCAAAGAAATTCAAAACAATTGCTCACCCAACAAAGCCATCGATATTGTTGTAATAGCCGAAGGTTACACAGCCTCAGAACGGGAAAAATTCTTTGTCGATGCCCAAAAACTAGCTGATAATTTATTTACACATGAGCCTTTTTCCCGGTACAAATCACGTATAAACATACATGCAGTAGCAGCTGTATCGGCTGAAAACGAAATAAGCATGCCACATAAAGACATTTGGAGAAATACTGCGCTGGGGGCACATTATTATACTTTTTATGAACCCCGCTACCTGACCTCGCCGAATGTATTCAGCATTCGTGACTATGCGTCGCTTGTTCCCTACGATGCAATTTACATTTTAGCGAACACAAGCACCTACGGGGGTGGCGGAATATACAACTTTTATGCATTGGCATCAGCTCACTCAGATCGTGCAAAAGCGGAAGTGATTGTACATGAGTTTGGACATTCGTTTGCCGGCCTTGCCGATGAGTACTTTTACGACAAAGAAGATGTATTTGACGAGATGTATGCACTGAACAAAGAACCATGGGAACCTAACATTACAACCATGGTGCAATTCGATAAAAAGTGGAAAGCTGAACTACCCCAAAACTGCCCAATACCAACACCTGTAACCGACGAAACAAAAACACAGAAAACAGGCTTATTCGAAGGTGGAGGCTACAGAACAAAAGGAATTTATCGCCCATCGTACGACTGCCGTATGCGCACGAACAACGCACCCGGATTTTGTACGGTATGCGAAAAAGCTGTTGAAAAAATGATAATATTTTTGACGGAAGAGTAAATAACCGCAACAAACAATTGTTAGGTCTAATGCAAAATCGCATTAGCATTCACAACAAAAAAGCCTGTTTTTTGTTTGATTTGTGAGAGAAATGCCACTAAAATTGGCATTTCTCTGCTTTTACAGTATCTTTGCAATCCGAAATACAATCATATAATAAATGACTTTACGCTCCCAACTCGAAAACCGCATCCTTATTTTGGATGGTGCAATGGGAACAATGATACAGCGCCACAAATTACTGGAGGCTGACTATCGTGGTTCGCGCTTTGCAAATAGCGAAATTCTACAAAAAGGAAACAACGATTTATTGGTACTTACGCAGCCCGAAATTATTTACGAAATTCATTCGCAATACCTTGCTGCCGGTGCCGATATTATTGAAACAAACACATTTAATGCTCAGCGCATTTCCATGGAAGACTATGGTATGGGGCATTTAGTGACAGAAATAAATACTGCAGCGGCTCGACTGGCCCGAAAGGCTGCTGATGAATTCAGCCACAAAGAGCCTCACAAACCGCGCTTTGTAGCCGGTGCAATTGGCCCGACAAACAAAACAGCTTCTATGTCGCCCGATGTGAACAATCCGGCTTACAGAGCTGTATCTTTCGATGACTTGGTGGATGCCTATCAGGAGCAAGCCGTGGCTCTGATAAATGGTGGTGTTGATGCACTGTTAATTGAAACAATTTTCGACACACTCAATGCAAAAGCAGCCATTTATGCAGCCGAAAAAGCCATGAATAACTGCGGACGGAGGGTTGAAATTATGCTCTCAGCCACTGTAGCCGACACCAGTGGACGAACACTTTCGGGTCAAACTATACGGGCCTTTCTGGCATCAGTATCGCATGCAAATGTACTTTCAATTGGTCTTAACTGTTCATTCGGAGCAAAAGACCTGAAACCCTACCTGGAAGAAATAAGCCGATATACATCATGCTTTGTAAGTGCATATCCGAATGCAGGGCTGCCCAATCAGTTTGGCGAATACGATGAAACGCCTGAACGCATGGCCGAACAGGTAGTGGAGTACTTTGACGATCAATTGGTAAATATTATCGGTGGCTGTTGTGGAACAACTCCCGACCATATTGCAACCTATCAACAATTAATCGAAGGTAAAAAAGTTCGTATCACCCCGAATCCTTCGAATAGCCTGATATTAAGCGGACTGGAACAACTGGAAATTAATTCGCCGAAAACAGAGTATTATGAAGGCACCGGGGGTGAGGTAGAAAGATCACTTTTCGTAAACATTGGCGAACGATGCAATGTGGCAGGTTCACGTATTTTTTTACGTTTGATAAACGAAAAAAAATACGAAGAGGCTTTGAGTATAGCCCGTAAACAAGTGGAAGACGGAGCTCAGGTGATTGATGTAAATATGGACGATGCGATGCTCGATGCGCAATCAGAAATGGTCACTTTTCTGAACTACCTTGTGTCTGAACCTGAAATATCGCGCGTCCCTATTATGATAGACTCCTCAAAATGGGACGTAATTGAAGCCGGGTTAAAGTGTGTACAGGGTAAATGCATTGTAAACTCAATCAGCCTGAAAGAAGGCGAAGAAGACTTTCTGGACAAAGCCCGAAAAATCAGGGCATATGGTGCCGCTACTGTTGTTATGGCCTTTGACGAACACGGACAGGCTGATAGTTTTAAACGTAAAAAAGAAATTTGCGAGCGTGCTTACCGTTTATTAGTAGATAAGGTTGGGTTTCCGCCACAGGATATAATATTTGACCCAAACGTACTGGCCATAGCCACCGGAATTGAAGAGCACAACAATTATGGTGTTGATTTTATTAACGCAACCCGTTGGATAAAACAAAACCTGCCTTATGCAAAAGTAAGCGGTGGGGTGAGTAATTTATCATTTTCATTTCGAGGAAATAATATTGTGCGGGAAGCTATCCACTCCGTTTTTTTGTACTATGCAATAAAGGCGGGTATGGATATGGGCATAGTAAATGCCGGAATGCTTCAAATATACGAAGAAATTGAACCGGAACTTCTACAACATGTGGAGGATGTGGTTTTAAACCGCCGCGAGGATGCTACCGAACGCATGATTGAATTTGCCGAAAAAATTAAAGTGCAAAATACGGACGAAAAGGCCGAAAAGATAGACGAATGGCGTACCCGCAACCTGCAGGGACGATTGGAATACGCACTAATTAAAGGAATCAGTGACTTTCTGGAAGAAGATTTGGCAGAAGCACTGACACAATACAGTTCGGCTATTGAAATTATTGAAAAGCCTTTAATGGGTGGCATGAATATAGTTGGCGACCTTTTTGGTCAGGGTAAAATGTTCTTACCACAAGTAGTAAAAACCGCCCGAACCATGAAGAAAGCGGTGGCTATACTTCAACCTGAAATAGAAAAAACAAAGGTTCCGGGGCAAAGTTCAACTGCCGGTAAATTCCTGATAGCTACTGTAAAAGGAGATGTTCATGATATCGGCAAAAACATTGTTTCGGTGGTACTTGCCTGTAATAATTTTGAAGTGATTGATTTGGGTGTAATGACTCCAACCGAAAAAATTATACGAACTGCCATTGATGAAAAAGTAGATATTGTTGGGCTAAGTGGATTAATTACACCATCGTTAGAGGAAATGACTCACGTGGCTGCTGAAATGGAAAAAGCTGGTTTGAAAATCCCACTACTTATTGGTGGGGCCACTACTTCGAAAATACACACTGCTGTTAAAATTGCACCAAACTATTCGGGTCCGGTTGTTTATGTAAAAGATGCATCTATCAACACCTACATTGTTTCACAGCTAATGAACCAGGCTACATTGCCTGTATTTATGAGCGAAACCAATGCCGAATACAATGAATTGCGAAATAAACAAACACGAAAAGTTGAGCTGCTTTCGCTCGAAGAAGCAAAAAAACGCAAACCATCTCTATTTTAAACAAAAGTGCCGGACTGAATTTAGTCCGGCACTTTTGTTTATTATTCTTCCTTTTTCTTTTTCTTGAAAAACATGGTAATTATTCCTCCACCAGCCAATAAAGCCATGAGCAATCCACCATCTATTGGAACTGACATACCTTCAGGATCGGCACCGGGATGTGCTCCGCCACCAGTTTGTGCTACTACTACATTTGTAATCATCAGGATAACAAAAAGCACTAACAACTTAACTATGCTATAATTATTTTGAGCTTTCATGATCTTAATTATTTAATTATTATACGTTGTGATATTTCGTTTATCCCGACCACTGCTTTTACAATGTAAACACCTTTTTGCAGATTTGGCTCATAAGTATTAAGCGCATTTCCATCCAGTTTATATGAAGTCTGAAGTTTACCTGCCACATCATATACCTGTAATAATCCAGAATCAGCAAGCTTATTATTAACAACCAGCCTGTTATCCACATTCATAACCGACAAATCTGTTTTAGTATCGGTATTGGTGCCTGTACTTATTGTAGTACCTACTATCTTAAATCGTTTAACCGGGTCTGTTGACGAAGCTGTAAATGAATATTCAGAACCATCTGCAGTAATATCAATAGTTGTATTTGTTACCAAATCTAACAAATACAGAGCAGAGTACTTGCTATCAGTATTGTTATGTGTAAATTTCAATTTAAAGTTTGTATCAAGTCCTGGTTGTACACCAATATAGGCATTGTTAATATCAGCTACCGCATTAATCTGAAAGATATCACTTTCACCTATACCATACAATTGTGACACTTCATTGTATCCAAGTATTTTAGGGCCATCAAAACCATTATCAAACCCGTCTGTACAACTTTCGTCAACAAATACCCACATTCTGTCCGAAAAAGTTGCACCCTTCAGGTCAATCATAGTGCTTACTTTGTTGTTTTTCTTTGGCGCACGCTGCAATTCAGTATTACGTAATAAATTTGCATATGAATAGCCTATTGAACCCGGATTTGCTGTAGCCTTAACAAGATAGCCCTGCATTGAAGGAATTTGGGCAGGTACTCCACCCTCCCCTGCAGTACCAGGATTCGACACAGTATAAGTACCAGGGCCACTTCCGGGTTGAGTTTCACCACTTGCACTTAGCCAATCATTATAGGTACCAGTATTATACAGATAAACGGCCTGAACGGTATTTGCACCAAAACTTAAGTCGGCAATATTTATTGCTGCCGTATATGGATTGCTAAGCATATTTTGTCCCTTAAAATAGGCCGACGATGTATATTGCAGCGTTTTACTATAATCTTCATTTATCAATGTACCAGTTAAATTATATGTAGTTTTATAATGCTGACACAATTCATATGCTACACCTGGTTGTAGAACACTACCCGGAGCAAGCTGTAATGACTCATTGTTGTTTCTACGTACCCAGATATTATAATAATCAGTCACACTCTCGTCCCACTCACGCACATAAGCTGAACTAAATGCAGTACTGTAAGCAAAACTTGAAAACGGAATTCCAAAAAACTGCCATGCATATTTACTGCCAGTAGGGTTAGCAAGATTCCAATTAGCATTAGAATACATTTCAACGGTAGCCTGAGGAGTTCCGGAAGCATAGATCAATGAACCATTTGCTTGTGAAGAATTTGCCTTGATAAGTATACCACTTGTACCGGCATTATTTGTTAGCGTTCCATCAACTTTCATTAATACAGTAGGGTTAATGGTGAGTTTACGACTACTATTTATTGTCAGATTAGTTACATTGTTCGTTGCAGTTAATGTGCAATTTCCATTGATTACAGGACTATCATCAACGCTACCATATGTTGCATCGCCATTAGCTCCGGGAACTTCCTGTACATTCCAAAGCGATGCTGTCTCCCAGTTTCCTGTTCCGGAAAACACCGGTATGTTTGAAAAACTCGATTCTGCTGTCATGATAGTTCCTGAAAGGTTAGCTACATAAGCTTTGTAATAAATAGTAGTACCTCTTTCCACATCGATATCCGAAATCGTAAATGTACCTCCCTGATCTGTGTTTTGCGTAATCATATTACTTGTTTCGTCCACCGGACTGGTGGTGCTCCAGAATATACCACGCTCAGTTATTGTTCCAGACGCTGGAGTGGTAATGGTACCACCAAGAGTTGCACGTGTTAACCGGATATTAGTATGTGTTGGCGAATGGATGGTTTCCAGTTTACATTGGCGGGGATTATAACTTGCTGTAGACACATTATAACGGGTTAGTTCGTCCATTTTATTAAATTCATATACACGGAACCAAAACTCACTTGTTGCGCTAGGCACAGTTACAATAGCCTGTGAACCTTCGCCGACGTAAATCACCTGTTCACCAGTACCGCTATACGATGTATTGGCTGTTGGATAATAATCATTTACCGGGCTCGTAAAACTATTCGTATTGTTAATTACAATAATTCTGTTATTTCCGTTTCCATTTGTACAACCTACTTTTATAGTTGTAGGCGTTACGGCAATTATTGAGATATTAGATGCCTGAGTTGAAGGAGCTGCAAATTCATTACCAGCTACCGACACTCCTAATAAAGATGCATTATGAGTAGATGTAGTTGCATTTAACGTTCCACCATCAAGACGTTCAAGCGAATTTAACACCCATCTCATATACACAGTAGACTTGTTATCACAAGCAGTAGGCAATGTGAAATTATATGTTTGGTGACTACTTCCTAATGTTACACTGCTTCCGGTGGCCACATCGCTCCAGCTTGATCCATTTAAACTATATTGCACTTTAAAATACTTTGGTCCAAGATTGCTATTTGCTTTCATTTGAAATGAACCTGTTAAGTTTACATATCCCTGCGTATTAAAAGCTGATGTTTGCCACGCATCCGTTCCAACTGCATTCCAGCCATAACATGTCCAACCATTGGTTCCATTGAACGAAGAATGTGTTAAGCCGCTGAATGTCATAACCCTTCCTAAACCGGGATAGTTATTGACATTACCTGAAGTAGCCGGTGAATTAGGACTAGTACCCGAAATAAGTGTATAGCCCACAATTTGAGCTGTAAGTGCCGAGTTTAATCCCAACATCAGAATAATCAATGTAATTGAAATCCTGAAAGTTCTGTTCAATTTAAATCCATGTCGCATGTTAAAAATGAATTTTTCATTAACATGTGAAGACAATCCCGATTTCGACACCTGACGGATAGCCGAAATATTTCCGAAACTTTGTAGATTACTTCTCATTTTGATTTTATTTAAATGTTAATTTTATTCTATTTAAAAATCATTACCCCAATGTAAGCCAACTGTGTAATAAATGTGAGTAAAGACCAATTAAAACTATCTTTAGGCTCAATAACATAAATTGTATCGCCCACATACAGCATTTTCACGGCCGTTCTTTTTGTAATATCATCCGAAAAAATATCTTTCACTTTCACTTTCTCATACGTATTATCACTTCTGATAATCATGATAGTCTTACATTTTCGAATTTGTTTTATTCCTCCGGCTTTGCTTATAGCGTCCATTAACGAGATTTGCTCAAAAATGGGTACCTGACCCGGTTTATTTACAAAACCCACCACATTAATAATCTGATTTGGCAGAGCGCTTACAAACACTGTGACTACGGGGTTTAATACATACTTTCCTATTTGATCAGTAACACGGGCCGCAAAATCGCTTATCGTCATACCGGCAGCCTGTATACTACCCAAACCGGGAAACTGAACATACCCATCGGGCATTACTATTACATTTTCCAAGCTAAACTCAGGGTGTCCCATAACATTTATGGATAAACCATCGCCCTTACGGATATGGTGATTATTAGTTGCCTCCTGGCTAAACAACCCGGTAGTAAATGTAAGAAACAGTACAACCAAAAATAATTTAACTCGCTGATTCATAAACACTAATATTACAATTAATAAAATACTTGTTCCTTATTTGTTCTTTTTTCCAGACTTCGTCTGATTTCAATTTTACGAAGTCGTTCAAAATTGGGTAAATCGGGATAATAAAATAATTTGCCATTTTCATGTCCGTAATAACCAGGTAAACTACCATACGAAAACCGCGGTGAAACAAGTATATCTTTATATACTTTTGCTAAGAAATCGGGTTTCATATCTGTTCTGAACACATTTTTAAAACTCTCAATTACCTTTAACTGCTCCTTAGATGAGAGATTCTTAAATGAACTTCGCATCGCTTCAAGTACATGACGCTGACGTTGGTTACGCATTTCATAAAGCATTTCAGTTGTCGATGCCTCAATTTCGAAATTATCTTTTCGTACCAAATCCTTTTTCTTTTCACTTTTTACTTTCATCTTAACATTACGCCAATCAACAAACCGAATGTATTCCCAAGTGTAATAGCCATCTAAAAAGTTCATTCCGGCTTTTAAATTGTATTCTTCGGCATAGGGTTCATCCAAATTTAAATTTACACCGCCAATCAGATTGATTAAATCAATAAAGTTGAATCTGTCCTGTATCATGTAAAAATCAATCTTCTGTTTCAAACTTCTTTCGATAATACGCATTGTAGGATAAATATCGAGCACAAAAAACATATCAATAACTCTGTATTCAGAATGCAGAAAAAGTGTGCTATGCGGTATATGAACAAAGTTTATCCGATGAAATTCCGGATAGTAATTTATTAATACAAACACAGCCGGTAAACCCACATAAAGAATACTATAGCACTGAATGTCCTTCTCTTTTGCTTCGGCAACAACCTCCTGGTTGATACTTTTATACGATGAACGAATTGTTTTATTCACTTCCTGAATAAAACTCATACGCAAAGCATTGCCGGAATTTCCTTTACAAGGCAAATGATAAACGGAATCGTTTTTCACAATCATATCCAGATTAACCCTTGT
>JBLIZK010000082.1:0-2718 GCA_048859825.1 Paludibacter sp. | reverse complement strand
TCGTAAAAGGTTGGGAAAGTACCTTGAAGCAAATCCGAAAGTTTTACTATGCCGGTAGAATAACCTAATTCCTGCCAGGTCATAGTATCCATTTGCACAACAGTAAAACGCCCTGCACCGCTATGTAATTTTGCATCGTCGACAGGGTTAGCCGAACCGGTAAGTATAAACTGCCCTTTCGTTTTACGGTCGTCCACTTCGTGGCGGATATAATTCCAGATTTCGGGTTGCTCCTGCCATTCGTCAATTAATCGTGGTGTATTACCTGCCAATAATAATTGGGGATTTGTTGCCATTATTATAGGAACCTGTTTATCCCTATCCATTTCCAAAAAACTTTTTGCATATTGTTTAGCTGTTTCTGTTTTTCCACACGATTTTGGGCCTTTTATCAGCACAGCCCCCGAAGCAGATAACTTCTCCTTTAAATCTTCTTCGGCTAATCTTTTTATGTAACTCATAATTAGTTATGTAATTTCATTACAAAAGTATAAATAATTATTTGCTGTGCAAATTTCGGGTGTTGCATTGTGCAAATTTAGAGTATTTTATTGTGCAAATATTTAAAGTTCTATTTAATAAATAAGAAATTAATGTAATAGCTATCGGTATTCCTTCTCACACGTCGTAGTCAGGGAGACTACTACGAGCGGGGCAAGCCAAGCGGAGAGTTGATAGTTGATAGTTTCTTTCCGTCTCGATTCTTGGTTCTTGGTTTCTAACTCCCCCTTAGGGGCTGGGGGGCTCAACAGGGTTTTTCATTCGTTTTAAATGCCGTAAGTGTGCTTCGGTATTGAAAAACCAACTCATAAAACAGCATTTGTCAAACGTTCTTTTCAATTATTTGCCATGTACCACTTTTTCTTGAACCAATACGTTTCAATTTATTGTTTTTTTGCAAAATTGAAATTTGCTTGTTTATAGCTCCCGGAGTTAAGTTTAATAATGCTGCTAATTGATCTACTGTTATTTCATTATTTTCTTTTATCAGTACAATCAACTTATCAGAAGTTTTTCCTATACTTTTTCCTATACTTTTTCCTGTAGTATAAAACTCAATTTGCAAACCTCCAAAAACAGTATCGAAACAAGGTTCGGGTAAGCCGGCTTGAGTACATAAACTTACAATTTTTTCAATGCCGCGCCCCCACGATTCTATCATACCTGCACGGAAAAATGCATTTGCCACTTCCGGATTGCCTGGTTGAGATGGGTGAGATGTCAACAAGTTTGCGACTGTCCAGTTGTGTGGTAATTGTCCATCGTTCCAAATCCTTATTTTATTATCAAATACCTTTATCTGAATAGGAATTCCGCTGCTATAATCTTTATGTGCTATTGCATTGAGAACTGCCTCACGCAATGCTTTTTCGGGATAGGGGAAAGTTTCGGTGCGCTGAATACCATCATAATCGATAATGGCCTTCAGATATTTGGTTTGCAGTAATTCCATTGTTTTGTCAACTTGCCCGAGTATATTTCCGTGTATTTCATCGTGATATAAAATATCGGCTTCATTCTCGAAATATCCAATTTTGACATAGGCACCTGTAAAAAACTTCTCTGGTTGGGGATGAAATAATAGTGCTGCAGCTCGTTTAAGTTGACCATCATCGGTCAAATTAAGGTGGTTGAGTAATAACTGATTTGGCTCATTGAGCGTATCTTCATCTACTCTTTTCGATCTTGAGGCTTTTTTTCTGAAAAGATTAAAAGCAGCGGGTTCCAACTCATCTATCTTTAAATTAGGAAGAGGAACACTGTCCCAATGTTTACCTGTTTTTTGTAAAATAAACTTATTTAATGCATTACCTTTGAGTTCTTGTTTTGTACTTCCGGAGCGATAGTGATATTGTCCTTTGTAGTTGATTGGATAAGGATAAGGTTCAACTACAATTTCAAGATAAGCTTTTTCTTCCTCAGTATACAGGTTAACATCTACCATTATTCCTAATAAATCCCGGATTTTATTTGGTATTTCTTCGCTAAGCTGTTTGATGTTTGTTAAGTTATTTACTTTCTCTCCCTTATCGTTCTTACCAATAACCAAAATTCCACCTTGTGCATTTGCAAAACCACAAATCCACTTTATATATTCATCTCTCCACGATTCTTTCCATTCAACATATTGATTTTCACTTTCCATAATTTTTAATCGTATAGATAGCTTACAAATTTATTTAATGTATTATGCAAATATACTCAATTTTACAACTATCCACTATTCACTATCCACTAACAACTAATCATTTACCATTTCTTCATTTACCATTTACCCCTAACCACTGACTTTATAACTTTACAAACTTTATGAACCTTACGAATCTTACAAACTTTACATACTAATGTAGCATTAACTTCTAATTGCCATTACCCTTTCTTCCGCATTAGTAAAAAAACTCCTTTCAGCCCAACCCACCACCTGTACGGATACCACAACCACCAGAATTTTAGTTTCCGGTTCTCAGTTTGTAGTTTTGAGTTTTGCGTTTTGAGTTTCGAAACTCTCACGTTTTTACTCTGAACTCGAAACTCCGAACTCGAAACTAACCCGTATTTCGAAATCATAAAACTCTTTGGTGGAAAAATTAGTTCCAAAAAGTAACGTACCTGTTTAGAGAAACTTTTTATTTCCCGGATGTTTTGCCAATGCGTATTAACATGGTATTTTTTATGATATATACAATGGAGATAATCTAAGAACCGCTCTCTGTCTGT
>JBLIZK010000081.1:0-4258 GCA_048859825.1 Paludibacter sp. | reverse complement strand
GAAAGGGCTTGTACTTTTGCATAAATATATATTAAATTGTCGAATTTTTCGGCGTCGCATCCGGGCTACTTTTGGAATGCCCAAATTTGTGCAAAAGTACTGCTTTTTGCCTGTTTTCACAAGTATGTAATACCAATTTTTGAATTGTTTTGGTTAAAAAAAACAGACACAATTTCTTATTAATCAAAAAACAGAATATTTAACCGTATAAATATTCTGTTTTTGCTTTTTTGAAGAGTGGAGAGTAGGAAAATTACGCATCGCCCCCACCGAAACCCATGGGCACAGGAGGTATAAATGGATTGTCTGGTATTGAGACTTTTCCGTGCTGAGCTTCAAATTTTGCAATATTATCCTGTAATGCAAACATCAAACGTTTTGCATGCTCCGGTGTAAGAATTATGCGCGACTTAACATTCGCTTTAGGCGTACCCGGCATAATACGGATGAAATCAAGCACAAATTCCGATGTGGAGTGTGAAATAATTGCCAGATTTGAATAAATACCCTCAGCCACTTCGGCCGACAACTCAATACTCAGTTGATTTTCCTGTTCTTGCATAGTGTGTTTATTTTAATGTTTTACTAATTTTTGAGCCGACCCGCTCCACGAACAACCCAAACAAAAAAGTTCATCAAGGTTATATCCTTCCAATGATACTCCTTCGTGAATCGGGATTATTTCGTGCAATTCAGAAACTTCTACAACAATGGACTCTCCCTTAGTGTTACGAACTCTGAAGCGGCCAATTTTACATTTTGGGCAAAGTAATTTTCTCATAGCTGATTATCGTCGTCAACCACAATATTCTCTTCGACAATGGTATTATCTTCCGATATAACCTTGACTTTAACTGTTTCAATCGAATCAAGATTTTTAGTTTCGATAATTGTATTGTTATCAAAACGAATGATTCTTCCCGGAAATGCCAGCAACCAGTTTAAGTTGTGCGTGGCCATTATCACCGTAGTACCCGACTTTGAAATTGAATACAATAAATCCAGTAAATCGTTTCCGGTTTCAGGATCGAGGTGACCTGTTGGCTCATCGGCCAAAATAATCTCAGGCGAATTGAGTAATGCACGGGCAATCACAATACGCTGTTGCTCACCTCCTGACAACTGATAAGGCATTTTGTGTATAGCGCGCCCCATCCCCACCTGATTTAATACAGTTTCAATTTGTTCAGTTATGGCGACTTTATCTTCCCAGCCGGTAGCCCTGAGCACAAACTCCAGATTTGCAAAAACACTTCTATCAGTCAGAAGCTTAAAATCCTGAAATACGATACCAATTTTACGTCGTAAATAAGGTATTTCGCTTAGTTTAATGGAATGTAAATCGTACCCAAGCACATCGGCAACCCCACCATCAATAAGCACTTCGCAGTAAAACGACTTCAGTAGCGAACTTTTACCACTACCCACTTTACCCAGAAGATAAATAAATTCACCACTTTTCACTTCAAGATTTACATTGTGAAGCACATGAAAATCCTGCTGGTAAACATCTACATTTTTATAATTTATAAGCATAGACAAACTTATTTATGACGTTTTTTAAGCTCTCTACCTAAATCGTTCAACGAATAACCTTTTGAGGTTAATAACACAATCAGGTGATAAAGCAAATCGGAAGCTTCATACAGAAACATTTCGTCGGTTCCATTCGTAGCTTCTATCACAGTTTCAACAGCTTCTTCACCTACTTTCTGCGCCATGCGATTCACTCCCTTTTTAAACAATGAAGTTGTATACGAACCTTCGGGCATTTCAGCAAAGCGAACCTTGATAAACTCCTGCAAAAAATTTAAGAATGCAAAATCGCCATCGTTTGTTTCATTCCAACAGGTATCGCTACCGGTATGACAAACAGGGCCAACCGGATTTACTTTTATTAATAATGTATCGTTGTCGCAATCAATAAGAATATCCTTCACCAACAGGAAGTTCCTACTTTCCTCGCCTTTGGTCCACAGACGATTTTTTGTACGGCTAAAAAAAGTGACTTTCCCGGTTTCTTTTGTTTTGGCAAAAGACTCTTCGTTCATATATCCAAGCATAAGTACTTTTGAACTCAGACTATCCTGAATAATTGCAGGCACTAACCCACCCGATTTTTGAAAATCAATTGTCATATTTATATATTAGTTTATTGTTTTTATTCCTGTTCAACCACAGGCTCAACAGCATGTATTTCGGTTGACTCTTCCAAAGGTATATCATCAGGCAAATCCACACTTAACGAATCACCAGCAACACTCGAAGAGTCGCGTGGTATATAAGTATGGCAAGTATATGAGCGCGAAATTTTTTCTTTTGGCTTAGTTGGGAACTTTCCGCGATAATGCTTAAAATTCTCATCTTTAAGCACTTTCTCCATAAACAAACCAAAAATCGGCAAAGCTGTTTTACTACCCTCACCTAATTGTCCGGTTCTGAAATGAACGCTTCGGTGTTCGCCACCAACCCATGCACCTCCAATCAGATTTTTAGTGACCCCCACAAACCAGGCGTCGGAGTAATTTGACGAAGTACCTGTTTTTCCTCCAAAATCAGTATTGTAATTAAACAAATTCCATTCCCACAAAGCCTGAGTTGTACCTCCGGGTTCTGTCATACCACCTTTCAGCATTTCTGTCATAAGCCAGGATACTTCGTACGATACCGCTCTTTTCTGAGTACGATCTGCCTCATATATCACTTTACCATCTTTATCTTCAATGCGTGTCACTAAAATGGGCTCGTGATACATACCTTCATTAATTATAGTACTGTACGAATTTACCAACTCGAGCAACGACACATCCGACGAACCTAAACAGGTAGATGGCTTATCCTCCAATGGAGTTTTTATACCTAATAAATGAGCGGTTTTTATCACTTCAGGAATGCCCACTTCCTGCGCCAACTGCACGGCTACTGTATTTATTGAACGAGCCATGGCATGTTTAAGCGTCATACTATAACCTAAATATGCACCATTAGCATTACGTGGCACCCACGATTTTGGCTTACCGTTCTCCATATAATCCCACTTCACATACTTGTCGGTAATTTTATCGCACGGACTATGTCCTTTAAGCATGGCAGCGGTGTACACAAAGAGTTTAAAAGTAGATCCCGGCTGACGTTTTGATTGCCCAACTTTATCGTATTGCCAGAATTTAAAATTAATATCACCCACCCATGCTTTTACTTCTCCGGTGGCAGGCTCCATAGCCGTAAAGCTGGCGTGCATAAACCGGCTCATATATTTTATGGAGTCAATTACACTAAATGTGGTATCTTTTTCGCCCACCTTGTAGTCGAAGACTTTTGTTCGGTGAGGTAAATTCAGATACTTATCAATTGAATCAACATTGCCATTATATTTGCTTTTTAACAATGCATAAGCTTTTGTTTTTTTAGCAATATTCTCAACAAATCCTTTAATTTCTTCCTTATTTTCATCGCGCCACGGATTTTCTTTTCCCCAATGATCGTTGAACCGACGTTGTACATTGCGCATTTGTTTATCAACAGCTTCCTCAGCATATTTTTGTAAGCGCGAGTCGATAGTTACATATATTTTCAATCCGTCGGAATAAATATCGTGTCCGGTTTCTTTTTCCCAATCCTCGAGGTATTTTGCCAGATACGATCTGAAATGCATCGCCTGACCATCGAACGATTGCTCCACACTAAAGTTCAGCTTCATCGGAATCTTTTTAAGCGAATCGCACATTTGTTGCGAAATAACTTTATGAACAACAAGGTTTTGCAACACCACATTACGACGTTCAGTAGAGCGCTTCGGATTTATTTTCGGATTGTAAGTGGTAGTTGCTTTCAGCAGACCCACCAAAGTAGCCGATTGCTCGTAATTAAGCTTAGCCGGTGTGGTTTTAAAGTAGGTTTTGGCAGCTATGCGTATACCATATGAATTGCTTCCAAAATCGACAGTATTAAAATATTTTGTCAGAATTTCTTCTTTCGTGAAAAAGATTTCAATTTTTACAGCAGTAATCCACTCTTTAGCTTTCATTATGAGGAGTTTCACTCCGGGTATATGACCAAAAAGCCCTTTTGAGTACTGGTTACGCGTTTTATACATATTCTTGACCAGCTGCTGTGTAATAGTACTGGCCCCGCGGGCATCGCCTTTTGCCATATCTTTCATGGCAGCCACAACGCCCTGAAAATCGATACCAAAATGGTCGTAAAAACGCTCATCTTCAGTTGCTATCAGCGTTTTTATAGATCGGAAGAGCACACG
>JBLIZK010000080.1:0-2897 GCA_048859825.1 Paludibacter sp. | reverse complement strand
GCTAAATATGGAATAGATTATTATCAGATGTATTCTAACATACTTTTCAATAACAGAACGGTGCGTGTGGACTCATTAAACATAAATAGTAAAAAAGGCAAATTGTATGCCAAAGGCGACATGCAGTTTAAATCAGACCTCTACGAAGGAAAAGTACAGAAAACAGATCTTAATATTGTATTTGATAACTTTAAACCCATTGACCACAAACAATATAACATGGAGGTTTCAGGCAAAGTAAACCTGAATGCAGAACATGACAGTGCCCGTTTTCAAGGAGAGTTAACAATTCCCGATGCCATGATTTATCTACCGGCAATTCTGCGCTTAATGGGAAATACTGTAAGTTCAAATATACCTCAGCCGCTATTAGCGGCGCAATTGCACAAAGACAGTCTCTTAAGAGATTCTTTGGTTTACCACATTCAGCCCGACACACTGGCTGTAAATATTGAAAATGATATTTTCCCATTCTTGAAAAACATGCAAGGACAAATCAATCTGAAGGTTCCACGCAATATGTGGATAAAAAATGAAGATATGCGTGTTGAACTTGGTGGCGACCTGCAATTAATTAAACACAAAGATTTTTTCGAGATTTTTGGAGAAGTAAACGTGTTACGTGGTCAGTACAGCATGATGGGAAAAGCATTTGTGGTTAAAAGTGGTACAATTACTTTTGAAGGAGGCAAAGAACTCAATCCCCGATTAAACATTGAAGCCACCTATAGTTTTCGCGACAATCAAAGAGCAAAGCACGACTTAACCTTGCTTGTGGGTGGTCGTATGTATAAACCAGAAATTAGTTTTACATTCGAAGACGATCCTATAAGTGAAGGTGACGCCCTATCATACATTATTTTTGGAACAAATCTCGAGTCAGTGGGTAGCCAAAACGGAGGACTGGATGCCAGCGAAATAGCCAAAAGCGCCGCTGCATCACTGGTTTCATCACAACTTACCAAAATACTGGGTAAAAGTTTAAATATAAACTATATAGAATTCCAAAACAGTGCCTCGTTCGATAATGCCTCCATCACACTTGGCAAATACATTACCAATAAACTTTTTGTGAGTTACGAACAGAATATTGGTAAACTTGAGGATAACGATATTGATCGTTACAACCTACGTCTTGAATACGAACTAATGAAATACCTTTTCTTTCAGCTAACAAGTTCATCACGCAGCAACGGCTTCGACCTCATTTTTAAAATTGATGAAAAAACAAATCCGTTTAGTAAGACAAAGTAGATGTACGAAAACAATATCTAGAAAAACAAGTTGAAAATACTTAGTATATTATTCAAACGCATTTTTTATCAACCGGCATCGGTATTAATTATCATTTGAATGCAAATATATTTTACTCAAGCCTATATTCACACATCTTAAATCCGGGTTTGAATATTTTTATTGCATTTTAATTGATAGATATTTTAATGAACTTAGAGACTGTCGCAAATGTCATTTAATAGTACCCTGAAATACTATAAGCATAAACAACATTTGCAACAGCTTGACTAAAAGGAAATAATTAATTATCTTGTTTATACCACTTTATCTTTCCTGATATATACATTATTATTGCAAGAATAAAAAACAGGCCTATACTTCCAATCAGCAAGGCAATGTCTTCGAGTTGTAACACTACAAACATAAAAATATACAATCCGGATAAAACCAAACCTAGAAAGGCAGTCTGGGTAATGTTTCGGAAAACGCTATATGCGTACACCAATATCAACCCGATTATTGAAAGAGTAGATATTAAATATGCGTAACCAAATCCAATTTGCTCAGAAAGTGACAGAAGCAAACTATAAAACAAAACTAATGCAAAGCCAACTAACAGATATTGAATTGGATGAATTCTTTTTCGTGTAAATATTTCAACAAAAAAGAAAACAATAAATGTGAGTCCAATAAACATTAATGCATATTTTGCTGAACGCATATTTTGCTGATAATGATCCACTGTATCAACTAAACTTACCCCAAACGATGATTCACTTACTGTTTTCATTTCATTATCTGTCCAATATTCCGGTATGTTTCTGTTAAAATGAATAACATTCCATTTGGCTGCAAAACCATCTTTATCCAAATTATATTCAGGTGTAAAGCTACCTATAAAACCAGGAGAATTCCAATTTCCACTCATCATCACATTTGTATTACGTCCTACCGGTATAAAACTTAATGCACCTGAGCCATTTAACCTTATTGCACAAGAAAAAGCTGATGTAGACGCTGACACCAGACTTGCTGCATTATCAATCGCTATTTGCATTCCCTCGCCCACAACATCGTTTATTCCTCCGGCATTTGCCTTCCCTTGAATACCGTTTAATTTAAAATCAATATTGTTTGCAATCCCCCTTAAATCAGAAATTCCAATTCGAACATGAGCTTCCGACCATTTTATTTCGGCATTTGATGGAAAAAAAGCAATCGGATTTTTAAACTTTCCTTTTAAATCAATACTACTCTTATATAAAATTGATTTGTAAATTCCATAATGCCGAACCTCAGGGGTTAAATGAGATTTTATTGAAAGTTGTTCAGGTGTCAAATACATCTTATGAGTTTCAATAATTTCAGTTTTTCTTGCATCCGTTTTTCTTAACTGATAAGGAATAACCAGATACGGTCCATTTACAAGTTGAGAATTACTCCATTTTTCATTGATCTTTTCAACAGTTTCTATGCTTCTCAACTCCCTTTCACGAATTAAATTTTCAATCATCGATTCCGGAATAAGAAGTAACAATGACATAACAGCAATAATTATTGCCTTAACTGTAGTAGACTGGCCTATTTTTTCGGCTTTTTGAACAACTGTTTCCATAAAAATATAAATTTAAATTTAAAATATAAACTACTTTGCATTTCAA
>JBLIZK010000079.1:0-4782 GCA_048859825.1 Paludibacter sp. | reverse complement strand
ATAGCTATTCTCAGAAAAAAAATGGCTGGAATAGATATTAAATCATTTGATGAGTTTAATAGTTTCTGTGAGAAAGTTAAGCATGATGTAAAGTTAAGTATGATTAAATAAATATCAGGTGATATAATATATGGAACTACTCGAAAAACTAATTTATGGTGATGCCTGGAATAGTTTATATGATATTATTAATAATGAATTCAACAATATTATATGATACGATTTATTGATTTAATTAAACCTAATAGCGGTAAGAGTTCGACGCGCTATGCAGGTTTAGTAAGCCTATACGTATTAATAGTGATGGCGGCGGTAGTATTAGCGTTTTCGTGGTTTGGTAAGGAAATACCGCGTAACAATGCCGATTTGATGCAAAGCATAGCTTATACGCTTGGTGTAGTAGTTGCAGGAGCTTTCATAAAAATGGGACTTGAGAAACGAGAAAATAAAACCGAAATTAAAATTGATGAACAATGACACATACAATTGACTGGACACAGGTAATAAGCACATTAGCACTGCTATTTGTAAATGGCGTTTTAATAAAATGGGTATGGAACGTAAGTAAAACACAGTATGAAAATTTAAAGCAAGAATTTACGCGCTACAAAGAAGACACAGAAAAAAGGATTAAAAGATTAGAAACCGATTTATTAGAGTCCAATAAAAAGGCAACTTCATGGTTCAAAAAATTTTATACAGTTGCATTAATTATCGAGCGTAGTCATTGCAAAGGAGAAGAATGTAAGATTTACAAAGATTATATTGAGTTTCAAAACAAAGAAGGAGAAGTAAAACAATGAGAAACATTAAAGTAGCAGTAATACATTGCAGCGCAACACCAGAAGGGCGCGACCTCAAAGAAGCGGATATTGAAGCCATGCACGCCAAACGTTTTAAAGAGATTGGCGGTAAACACATAGGTTATCATCATTTAATTTTGTTGGACGGAACCGACATACAAACAAAACCGTATGAGTTTATCGGACAACATGTAGCCGGAGCAAATAGCGAAACAATAGGAATTTGCTATATCGGGGGGCTTGACAAAACCGGTAAAAAAGGGAAAGACACCAGAACAATAGCTCAACGATCAGCAATACACAAACGATTAATTGCGCTTAAAGAACAGTTTCCCGAACTAAAAATACGCGGGCACCGTGATTATTCACCCGATTTGGACGGCGACGGAATAATAGAACCTTGGGAATTTATGAAAGAATGCCCCTGTTTTGACGCACGCAAAGAATACGCACACATAGAAAACAATTTATACAAACAGCCATGAAAAACATAGAACTTAAAATTGTAGGCGGATTTTTCGCCATATTAGTAATTGTGGTAATAATAGCCTTTTGGCGCGACGACAGCAAAGATGTAAGCAAAACCGATGTAGCGGTTCAATTAGCTATTGACAGTATAAAATCGGACTATAAAAACAAACTGGAGCAACACGAAGATAGCATTCAGCGCGCAGCATTACATCGTGATAGCCTTTGGAAAATAGCTTACGAAGATGCACAGCGCAAAGCCAACAAATACGAAAAAGAAAACCAAAAAAGCGCACGTACCATCCAGGAGTTAAAAGCCAAATACGCCGAACCATGTAAAGAAATAATAGCCGAATACGACAAGCGCGAAAACAACTACATACAAACACTACAAGCCGAAAAAGTAGCGTTAACAGTATGTGAGAAGCGTGTGGTTGAATGGAAAGGCATAGCAGCCAGCAAAGAAGCGCAGCTCACGAACTTAAACAACCTCATAACAGAGAAAAATAAAACCATCGAAACTCAGCGTGACAGGATCACCACAATAACCAACAGGAGCCGCCGGAATTTCGTGTTTCGGAATTGGAAGTGGATAAGAGGTAAGTGGAGGGAGTTTGTGTTAGAAAAGTAATTTGTTTTTTTTTCATGTTTAAATTAGATTTGTGTAAAAGTCTTCGTTGTGAAACGAGGACTTTTTTTTACATCGACATCAAATTACTTAATTCGTTACTATATAGTGTTTTATATTTAGAATTATTCTAAATTACTATTGTTGATGAAAAAATAACACATATAATTGGTACAGTATAAATATTTATCCTACATTTGCACTGTGAATGAACGTACAAACAGAACGTACAAACACAATCATACAGAAAAGATAACTAAACATTGTACAACATGTCAGAAAAAAAAGTTGAAGCACTTATCGAAGTTACTAAAACGCTCGATAATATGAAGTTGAAACAGGTTGTTGAAGCACCTAATTTTCAACGTGAAAGTATATACGGGACTATACGGCGCATTAAAGACCGTTCATCGAAACGGTATTCATTACACAGAGTAAACGATTATTATTTCACCGTAACAAGAACACGATAATGGAAGCATTAAGAATTTTCAATAATCCTCAGTTTGGAGAGATTAGAACTTCAATTATTGATGAACAACCATATTTCGTAGCCAATGACATTGCTAAGATACTTGGATATTCATACCCGGCAAATGCAATACAAGACCATGTTGACGAAGATGACAAGATAATTGTTCAACTTGCTGATATTCAAGACGTGGACAAAACGCCACATCTTAAAGGAAGTAAGATAACAGTAATAAACGAATCGGGTTTGTATGCACTAGTTTTCGGTTCAAAACTCGAAGGAGCAAGACAGTTTAAAAAATGGGTTACTTCAGAAGTATTGCCATCCATCCGCAAAAACGGAATGTATGCAACTGATATTACAGTTGACAAAATGATTTCGGATCCTGATTTTGCAATTCAACTACTTACAAACCTTAAAGAAGAAAAGCAAAAACGCATTCATGCAGAACAAACAGTTAAGGAGCAAGCTCCGAAAGCCTTGTTTGCCGATGCAGTAGCCACTTCAACAGCTTCATGCCTTGTTGGTGAACTTTCAAAAATACTTCGTCAGAACGGAGTTGAAGTAGGTCAAAACAGATTGTTTGACTATATGCGTAAAAATGGTTATCTGTGTCAGTTTGGAGAACGCTACAACCAACCAACTCAACGCGCAATGGAAATGGAGCTTTTCGAAGTTAAGAAAACCTCTATAAATAAGCCTGACGGCACTATAATGGTAACAACAACCACAAAGGTTACAGGTAAAGGGCAAATATACTTCGTAAACAAACTATTAAAATCAAAATAATATGAAATCAAAAATCCTCAAAGCAGCAACCAACCACTTTAAAAGCAATTTGGTAGAGATGGTAGTAATACCAATGATAATAGTATTTGTAGCCATACAGGTACTTAGATACTTCGGAATTATAACAATTCTGTAATTCACACAAGGCGAAAGGGCATTGATACGCCCTTAGCCACAAACAAACAACACGTTCTTTGAGATATTTCTTTTTATTGTACAAGCGAAATAAAAACGCTGCGGACGCAATAGCGAAACGATATACAATACATACTTATGGTGCAGTGCGCAAGTTAAGGTGAAAGTCCCAAACCATATCGTATCGTAACCGGCAAAAGGCTGATAATGTAAACCACTACGTGTAACCCACTATTTGTGTTTTACGAACAATTACAGCCAGCAAATAAACAGGTGCTAATTTGAGAGGCAATAGTGCTGAAACTCCCTGTGAATGTGTGGTGCTGCAATCGAAAGAGGACGAAAGTCTATAAATTATCTATACGGAAAACCATTGCCGCAAAGGATGGTGTATGTTGGTGTGGATTGATACCCTATCCAACTGCAATAATCATTTAAACACAAACAGTATGATATTCAACGGAAACGACTATTGCCCTCCCGACGATGATAACTTCGACCAACAAGCATATGATGATTGGGCGAACGATGATTGTGATCGTAGAAAAGGAAATTAACACCACAACCAACACGAATATTAATACACTTCGTGTTGTTTTTTTTTAAACACAATTTCTTAATTTATAAATTTATGTCAGAAGAAAAACAAATCGTCGTAAGACAAATTCCGGTTATTGAGCATGACTTGGTAACTGTAGGACGTTCGGTAACAGAACGTATAAAGGCGCTAAATCTTGAAGCGCAAGTAGTAACCGAAGATACAGTGCAAACATTGAAAAAATTGAGAGCAGAACTGAATAAAGAAAGTAAAGAGTGGGACGAGCAAATAAAGGCCGTTGACGAAATTGCAAGTAAGCCTGTTAAAGATTTTAAGGAAATAGCCAAAGTAGAAGTAAAAGACAAGTATAAAGACGCTGACGAAATCCTTAAAAATAAAATCAATGAGTTTGAATTGAAACTCAAAACCGAAAAGCGCACTAACCTGCAACTTTACTTCGTTGAAGTTTGCGCCGTTGAAAAAATTGATTGGTTGACTTTCGAGCGTTTGGGCATTGAAGTAAACCTTTCCACCTCAGAAAAGAAGTACAAGGAACAAATCCTCGAATTCATTACAAAGGTGGTCGACGACATGAAGTTGATTAACAGCGAAACATTTGCAGCCGAAATGTTGGTTGAATACAAACGCACGTTAAACGCTTCGAACGCCATTACTTCGGTACGCGAACGCAAAGAACAGGAACGTTTGGAGCAGGAACGCATTAAAATGGCCGAAACTAACCGACGTAAATCACAACTTGCAGCATTGAGTTTTGTTTACCACGACCTGACACGGACAATGAATTGGGTGCAGGACGAAAATGTATTGGTAACAATGCAGGACATTGAAAACGCTTCGAAAGAACGTTGGAACGAAATTTTTGTAAAAGCCGAAGCCGAAGTTGCAGAACGTAAACGTCCGACACTTGGAGAGCTTGTAAAAGCAGCAA
>JBLIZK010000078.1:0-9864 GCA_048859825.1 Paludibacter sp. | reverse complement strand
GAGCACTCCTGTCATGTCAGGAAACATAATGGTGCGAGCTTCCATCACCTTAGTTAATCGTTTGATTTCAGCCATATCCGAAGGTTCCATCCATCCGGCTACCAAGTTGATAACATTCCTTTTTTTAGGAGTTGCGGTTGCAAAACCCTTCACAAACGATGCAACCATGTTCGAGTATCCAGTAACATGTGTACCTACATAACTTGGCGTGTTGCAATAAATCACTTTTTTACCTTCAGGTACGCAACCATCTTCAATAGCTTTTGCAATAATGGCAGTCATGTCGTCGCCAATGGTTTCGGACAAACAAGTGGTGTGAATGGCGATTACCTCCGGATTGTAAACGGTAAACATGGTGTCAATTGCCTGTACAAGGTTGGCTTGTCCGCCAAATACCGACGAACCTTCGGAGAATGAACTTGTACCCGCCATAATTGGTTCGCGGAAGTGACGTGAAAGAGCACTACGGTGATACGAGCAACATCCTTGCGAGCCGTGGCTGTGTGGTAAACAACCGTGTAATCCGAGTGCAGCGTACATAGCGCCTATCGGTTGACAGGTCTTTGCAGGGTTGATGGTCAACGCTTGCCTGTCTATTTCTTTTGCTGTGGTATGTCTAAGTAGCATAATTTTTAAAATTTTAATTAAATACGTATTCTGCAGTTACAAACTCTTCACGTTCCCATGGTGCTTTCATTTGTTTGAAAATGGTGCTACAAGCAATCATTTCAATGTCTTTATAAAAGTTGATAGCACCTTCGAAACCGGCGTAGGGACCTCCATTGTCGTAGTTGTGTAACTGTTTGAGTGGAATACCCATTTTTTGTACTACATATTTTTCTTTGATACCGGCACAGAATACATCAGGCTTATACATTTCAATCAGCTTCTCCATTTCGAGGTGACTTAAGTCATCGATAACCAATGTGCCTTTTTTCATTTCGGTCATCATACCTTTGTATTCGTTGAATTCAATGTCAAAAGCTTCTTTCAGCTTAGCCAGTTCTTCTTCCGTTTTACGTGGTTTGTAGCGGGTAGCATCCGGATATACAGTGATTTCCTCGATGTTACGGCTATCTGCGTCAATTTGTATGGTTGGAATTACGCGTCGGCCTTCGTAGTCGTCGCGGTGACCAAACTCGTAACCTGCAGTAAGCGATTCCATGCCTAATTCATTGAATAGTTCCTGATAGTGATGAGCGCGCGAACCTCCTACAAATAACATGGCTGTTTTTCCCTGCGTTTTTAGTTTCGCTTTGTCAACGGCTGCTTTTACAGCTATCATTTCTTCTTCAATAACCGCTTCTATACGGTCAATCAGTTCCTGGTCGCCAAAGTATTGACCTACTTTGCGAAGCGTTTTAGCAGTTGCCTCGGCTCCAATAAAGTTGGCTTTTGCCCACGGAATACCGAACGATGTTTCGAGCATCTCGGCTACATAGTTGATCGAGCGGTGGCACATTACCAAGCTGAAATCGGCTGTATGTGCTGTTTCAAACTGCTCAAGAGTTGAGTTTCCTGACATGGTTGCAATGATGTCAACTCCGATTTTTTCGAACAGCTTTTCCAATGCAAATGCGTCGCCACCAATGTTATATTCGCCCAGAATGTTTACGGCGTATTTATATTTGCGTTTTGGGTTGTCGTTACGTCCGATAAGGTTTTTGTACAAACCATTGTTGGCAATGTGGTGACCGGCCGACTGTGATACTCCGCGGTAACCTTCGCATGAAAAACCAAAGATGTTTACTTTATCCTCGCCAATTTCTTCTTTCATATGACGGGCTACACGGTGAACGTCGTCGCCGATAAGACCTACCGGACAGGTTGAGAAAATAGCGATTCCCTTTGGTTTGAATAATTCATAGGCTTCGCGTATGGCTTGTTTGAGTTTTTCTTCGCCACCAAACACAATGTTAGAATCTTGCATATCGGTTGAAAAACAATAGGGGATAAAGTTTTCCTGTTCGTCGGACTCTGTACGGGTTTGGTTACGACGTGTAAGCCACGAGTAGAAACCACAACCGATTGGTCCGTGCGTAATATTAACGATATCGCGGGTAGGGCCAAGCACCACCCCTTTACAACCGGCGTAAGTACAACCACGTTGGGTAATTATGCCCGGAATAGTACGTACGTTTGCCTGTATCACCGGAATAGCGTCCGGGTCGTTTACTACAATGGATTTAGCTCTTTTTTTAGCTACTTTCTTGGGATAGGCTTTTAAAACCTCTTCCTTGAACTGATCCATTTTTAATTCGTCTATTAATGTATTTGCCATAACTTGTTTCCTCCTTAGTCTAATGTAATATCGCCCGTTTCACCTGTACGTACACGTACCGAATCGGCTGCAGGTATTACAAATATTTTACCATCACCGCTTTTACCGCTTTTGTTGGCTTTCAAAATGGTTTCAATTGCCAGGTCTTTTTTATCGTCGGTAACTACGAGTGTAATCATTCGTTTTGATTTCAGACGAGGCATTTCGGAGATTAACTCTCTCAGTTCAGGGTCTGACGATTCCACTTTTTCGAGGTCGCCGTGTCCCTTTCCACGTCCGAGTACAGGCATAGCAGTAAACGAAGGCAAGCCTGCATCAGAAAGAGCAACCTTGGTTTCGGTCATTTTTGCTATACGTATTATTGCTAAAATTAGTTTCATACTTCTTTTTTTTGTTGTTTGGTGCTTTGCACGTTGATTTGTACCTTGTACGTTAGTTAGCTATGTGTTATTAGTGCTTCGCACGTTAAACGCCAAAGGCCAATTTAACGTCATTGACTTCAAACGCCGAAGGCCTGAATTAATCTTTCTTACCACTCGAAATAGTGTAGCTTTCTTCTACCGGAGTTACGAAGATTTTACCATCACCAAACTGCCCTTTTTCGCCCGAGCGAGCTGCCAGCATGATGGTTTCGATAACGAAATCTTTGTCTTTTTCAGGAATAACAATCATTAACAGGTCTTTTGGAAGTTCATCGTAGGTTACGTTGCCTACTTTTATACCACGTTGTTTACCGCGACCGAAAACGGATAACTTGGTAACTGCAGGAAATCCGGCATCGAACAATGCTTTCATTACTACTGAAGATTTTTCTGGACGTACTATAGCTCTTAGTAAATACATATCGTTTAAGTTTTAAAAACCTACCCCCAACCCCTAAAGGGGAGTAAGAAGGTTATATTTGAATATAAATTTGAATAATTTGACCCCAAAGCCCCCTTTAGGGGGTTGGGGGTGATATTTTAGTTCATGATACCAAATCCGATTAACAGGTCTTCAAGTTCCTGAATAGTCAATGGAGTTGGGATTACGTGCATTTTGTTACCATCGATTTTTGAAGCCAATGAACGATATTCATTTGCTTGTTGATGATCCGGTGCGTAGTCGATAACTGTTTTACGGTTAATTTCGGCATGCTGAACCATGTTGTCGCGTGGTACGAAGTGAATCATCTGAGTGCCAAGTTTTTTAGCAAACTCTTCAATCATGTTGGCTTCGTTGTCCACCTTACGTGAGTTACAAATTAAACCACCTAAACGTACATCGCCTACTTTACCGAATTTTGCAATTGATTTGCAAATGTTATTCGCTGCGTACATGGCCATCATTTCGCCTGAGCAAACAATGTAAACTTCCTGTGCTTTACCATCGCGGATTGGCATAGCAAAACCACCACAAACTACGTCGCCTAATACGTCGTAAAATACGTAATCGAGTTTTTTGTCTTCATCGTAAGCACCTAACTGCTCCAACAAGTTGATTGAGGTAATGATACCACGTCCGGCACAACCTACACCTGGTTCAGGACCACCAGATTCAACACAACTTGTGTTTTTGAATCCTTCTTTCATAACGTCGTCCAGTTCCACATCCTCGCCTTCGTCGCGCAATGTATCCAATACTGTTTTTTGTGCCAAACCATGAAGTAACAGACGTGTAGAGTCGGCCTTAGGGTCGCAACCCACTACCATTACTTTTCTTCCCATTTCAGCCAAACCGGCTACTGTGTTTTGTGTGGTGGTTGATTTTCCGATACCACCTTTTCCGTAAATTGCAATCTTTCTCATCTTTGTTATACTTTAAAATGAATACTCTGTTTATGACTTAAATTTTAAATTCTGACAAGCTATATTCATCTTTCGTGCCATTAACATTTGTTTTGTATTTAATATCTAATGTTGATGGATGTAATGTGCAGATAATCAGGTGTAAAAATTTTTCAAAAAAGTTGATAATTTCTTTGATCGTCAAAAATTGACAATTTGGAATGACGTGGAAAACCTACATAAATGTAGGGAAACATGCTTTAAAACATAAATTTCTACCAATTTGTAGGTAGCGCCAAAGTTGTTTTTTTTACACTTACCCTCTATTTATTTCTTTTAGAATTGATTTTGTTTATACCTCCGGATTTTCATTCATCGACTATTTTCTGTGTTTCACCGATTTTAATTTGAGATGTTTTGAAAGTATATTTACTTTTGTTTTGAAATTTATTGCTATGTGTATCAAAACCTATAGCTTTGGTATTTGTTAAAGAATAAATACTTCATTCAGAAGAATTTTAACTTCCGGTATTTATAAAACTTATGCAATAATTTAAATGCTATATTACACACATTTTTAAGGAAATAGAATCGATATGAAACAAAACAAACAAACAATGCTGCTGTTTATGCTTTTTCTATGGCTAAACATGGGCTTGTTGCATGCTCAACAAGTATATACGCTCGATGAGTGTATAAATATAACGCTCCAGAAAAACCTGCAGATACAAAACAGTCAAATGGATGTGCAATCCACCAACTCCCAAATCAAGGAGGCTAAAAGTAGCTTTTTACCAACGGTAGAACTTACCGGACAGTACCAATATTATTTACAAATGCCTAAAATGCTCGTTCCTGCCGATTTTATGCCTGGTGGTAAACCCGGTGAGTATATTGAAATGGAATTCGGGTCGCCTCAAACCATGACAGCAGCTGTTCAGGCGACACAGGTGTTGTATAATCAAAAGGTTTTTATCGGACTTAAAGCGGCTCGCACGGCTAAAAACATGTCCGACCTAATGCTACATAAAACACGTGAGGACCTGATTTATAATGTGTCGGCTATTTATTACAATTTGCAAGTGCTCAATCAGAACCTGATGATGCTCGATAGCAACATTGTTAGTTTATCCAAAGTAGTACAGGCCAACAGTGCTTTGGAAGCTAATAGCATCGTAAGCAAGACAAATTATAAACGGTTGTTGATTAGTTTGGAGAATTTAAAGAATGAGCGTTTAAACCTCGCGTTAACTACTGATAAAGCGTATAGCTTATTGAAGTTTCTGATGTGTATTCCGGTGACAGAGCAAATCTCAATCTCCACTTTTGATGCACGCGAATATAAATTAGAAGCTGCGGTTGGTAATGTTGAAAACCGTACGGATATCAAACTCTTAACGCAACAGGTTGAATTGGCTAAACTTGATTTAAAAGCATCCAAAGCTTCGTTTTACCCTTCGTTGGCGGGTGTTGTGAATTATGGTGTGTCTGGTAATAACGATAAATTCTCATTGACGCAAACTATTAACGATCAGTGGATACGATCAAGCTTTGTTGCCTTACAACTCAATGTGCCCATTTTTAGCGGCTTTAGCAGGACAGAAAAAGTCCGTCAGAAAAATTTTGAGTTGAAAAAGGCGCAGAATAATTATGAGCTGATGAAATCGTCGGTACTAAAGGAAATGTCGGACGCTGTAAACAACTACAATAGTTCGTGTAACTCGTTCGAAAACACCAAGCGCAGTTTGAGTTTGGCACAGGATATTTATAATAGTGCACAAATTGAGTATACAAATGGATTGATTTCGGCCTCCGATCTGTTACTTATACTGAATGAACTGACCACAGCGCGTAATAATTTTAGCAATGCGCTCGTGAATCTTCGAATAGCCGAAATAGAACTAAAAAAATCAAAAGGCGAGATAGCTTCAAAATAAGAAAACATTAAACTATAAACAAATGAAATCAAAAATAATTACAGTTATTATTGTGGTAGTAGTATTAGCAGCTCTTGGTTATAAACTGGCTGTAAATGCAGAACTTGCTAAAAATAAAGCTTACATACCTGATGCATCGAAATCGGTAATTGTAAAAGCGTATACTGTTGAAGAGAAAGAGTTAAAATATAACTTTGAATACTCTGGCCGGTTTATTGCCAATCGTGAGGTGATGTTGATACCTCAGGCGCAAGGCGAAGTAAAGCAGGTTTTTTTTAATGAAGGCGATCAGGTGAGTCAGGGTAAAGTGCTATTGCAGGTCGACGATGAGTTGCTTCAGTCGCAACACATGGCAGCCAAAGCCAATTACGAAAATGCAAAAACAAACTACGAGCGTTTTAATAAAGCGTCGTCGAGCGAAGGAATTTCAAAAATGCAGGTTGATGGTGCTTACTTAGCGCTCAAAAGTGCGGAGTCGCAAATGCGTCAACTTGAAATAGCGATACGTAAAAGTAAACTGACAGCTCCTTTCTCGGGTACAATTACCATGCGCGATGTGGAGCCCGGAGCTGTGGTTGGTGGAGCACCTGTAGCCCGACTTACCGATGTTTCGTCGTTGAAACTCGAAGTAAAAGTACCCGAGAGTGATATTATCTATTTCTCTGAAGGTGCTGAAGTAAGTGTTCATAACGAACTCTTTAAAGATACTCGTTTTTCCGGGAAAATTGATTTCGTATCAGACCGTGGTGATGAATCGCACAATTACGTAGTAAAAGCCAGAGTGATGAACAATTCCAAAGTAAAGCTGAAAGCCGGCATGTTTGGTTCCATATCGTTGAATAAGAAAATGGATGTAAAATCCTTGCTTATACCCCGTTCGGCATTGCTGGGCTCAGCTAAAAAACCACAGGTTTATGTGGTCGAAAATGGCAAATCAATGTTGCGCGAAGTCACTCCCGGACGAAGTAATACCACCGAAATCGAAGTATTGTCGGGCCTAAAAGCCGGCGAAAGTGTAGTGGTGAGCGGGCAAATAAATCTCGTAGATGGTAGTAATGTGCAGGTTGCGAAGTAAATTATTTTTAAAGAAAAAAAAACAGGGATTATGACATTAACCGAAATATCCATAAAACGACCTTCGCTAATCATCGTTATTTTTACGGTGCTTATTCTGGGAGGATTGTTTTCGTATCGTCAGCTCAGTTATGAGCTTATGCCTCCGTTTTCGATACCAACGCTTATTATTTCCACACCCTATCCGGGAGCATCGCCTACCGATGTGAACCAAACGGTAACGAAAGAAATTGAAGATGCTGTTACGGGTTTATCTGAGCTTCGTAATATCTCATCGCAGTCGTATGAGGGCGTATCGGTGGTGATAGCTGAGTTCGAAACTGGAGCCGACATGGACAAAAAGCAGCAGGAAGCGCAACGTATTTTCAATAACATCATGGCTTATTTTCCCGATGGCGTGAAAACTCCTATTGTGAATAAAATAAGTCAGAGCGATGCTCCGATTATGAAAATTACGGCTGTGTCAAAAATGGGCGACAAGGAGTTTTTTGATCTGATGGACAAAGAAGTTGTGCCTATTATTAAGCAAATTGACGGAATTAGCAATGTATGGGTTGTAGGAGGGCAGGAGCGTGAGATCAAAGTAAATGTTGACCGCAATAAACTTGCTTCATACGGCATTCCATTATCATTAGTAACTCAGTTAGTAAATTCGGCGAATCTTGATTTTCCAACAGGTAAGGTAAAAAACACATCAGATCAAATAACGGTTCGTTTAGCGGGTCGCTTTAGTTCGGTAGATCAAATCCGAAACCTTGTAATTGCTTCTACACCAACAGGTAACGTGCGTTTGTCGGATGTAGCCGATGTTGTGGACGGGCTGAAGGAACAGCAGTCTATTTCACGCTTCAATGGTCTTGATGGAATTGGTTTGGTGATTACCAAACAATCGGATGCCAATGCCGTGGAAATATGTAATAAGATAAAAGAGCGTGTGGCTGCAGTTGAAAAAAACTACGCAAAGTCAGGCGTGCAATTTACCATTGCCGAAGATAGTTCAGATATTACTTTAGAATCGGTTGATGCTGTGACGCACGACTTAATGATAGCTGTTATACTGGTGGCTCTTGTTATTTTGGTTTTTCTTCATAGCATTCGCGATTCATTTATTGTGTTAGTGGCAATTCCTACCTCCATTGTATCCACCTTTATTGCAATGTATTTCTTTGGGTATTCGCTCAACCTGATGACCCTTTTGGCCATGTCGCTGGTAATTGGTATTCTGGTCGACGATTCCATTGTGGTGCTCGAAAACATACACCGGCACTTTTCGATGGGGAAAAGCAAACGGGAAGCAGCTCTTGATGGACGTAATGAGATTGGTTTTGCTGCTTTAGCCATTACAATGGTGGATGTGGTGGTGTTTTTGCCCATTGCTTTGGTCGATTCAGTGATTGGCGATATTTTGCGTCAGTTTTCGGTAACAATTGTAGTTTCTACGCTGATGAGTCTTTTTGTGAGTTTTACGCTAACTCCATTTTTGTACTCCCGTTTTGGAAAGAAAGTAGATTTGAAACGCAGTAACTGGCTGCATTTACCATTGTTCTGGTTCGAATCGATGCTTGAAGCTCTTACCGGCTGGTATACTAAAAAATTGAAATGGGTACTCAATCATAAACGTATAAGTGCAGCATTTGTGTTTGTGTTATTCATTATTACAGGTTGGGTGATGAGTTTAGGTATTTTAGGTCAGGAAATGGTGGCCAATGGTGATAGTGGCCGGTTTGTTCTGAAGCTTGAGTACGACAAGTCCATCACCCTGGCACAAAACAATATCCGTACCCGGCAAATAGAGGATTTTATCAAAGGCGAACCAAATATTGAAAGCCTTTTGGTGAATGTGGGAGGTGCAAGCGACAACTTTATTACCGAAATTGCTCAGATTAGCAGCGAAAACAAATCGATGATTACCGTAAAGCTAATTGATCGTGAACAGCGAACCGTCACAACCGAACAGCTAATGATCAAGGTGCGTCAGCAGCTTGAGGAACATTTTGAAGGGGTGAAAATAAACGGTACGGTGGTGGGTATGATGTCGGGCGATGTAGAGCCAATTATGCTGGTGTTAAGTGGCGACGACCACGATGCGATGATGCAAACGGCAGCTCGTTTAAAAACCATTATCGAACGTTTGCCTGGTGCCAATGGTGCTGCAATCACGGTGGAAGAGGGTAACCCTGAGTTGAATATTGACATTGACCGTGAGAAAATGGCTTCATTGGGATTAAATATGGGCGAAGTTGGTTTATCGCTGCGCAATGCGTTTGCAGGTAATCAGGATGCAAAATATCGTGATGGAATGAACGAGTACGATATAAATATCCGCCTGGATGAGTTTGATCGGAAGAGCGCGTCGGATGTATCTGGTTTTATATTTGTAAATAGCAAAGGGCAAAACATAACGCTGTCGCAGTTTGCAACCATTACTCAAAGTACAGGACCCAGTATGGTGGAGCGTAAAAATCGCCGTACGTCGGTCACCGTGAAGTCGAATGTATTAGGAATCACCTCGGGTATTTTGGCAAAGCAGATTGATGCTGAAATAGAAAAGGCCAATTTCCCTAAGTCGGTCGAAATAAAATGGAGTGGCGATATTGAACAGCAGGCCGATTCGTTTGCTTCGCTTGGATTGGCCTTGCTGGCAGCTATTATTTTAGTATATCTGGTGATGGTGGCTTTGTACAATAGTTTTGCTCAACCATTTATTGTGTTTTTCTCGGTGCCGGTAGCACTTATTGGTGCGTTACTTGCACTTAATCTGACCATGGGCTCCATGAGTATTTTCACCAAGATCGGAAGAGCACAC
>JBLIZK010000077.1:0-15522 GCA_048859825.1 Paludibacter sp. | reverse complement strand
GAATTACCTCCTGTAATATCGTTGTTGCTCAGAAATGCTACGTGCATTTTACCTGTTTTGGCATCAATGTAATTTGCATAATCTTTGTTTACAATAGCTGATTTTAATTTTTGAGGAACATCAAATTCCTCATCGCCGGGTTTTTCTTTTTGTAAAATACCTTCGGTTGTTGTATAATAACTGTAATCTACTGCATCGGCAGGTTTATACCCTCCAATTTTACCGTAAGTTAAACGCATAGTAAAGTTGGCATCCGGATATCGGGCAGTGCCTTTTTCGGCAGCTATTTCTTTCAACCCTGCTTCCAACAGACGTGTCGCATCGCTGATTTTTTCGGCTGATGCTTTAAAATCGGGTGTTTGTAAGCCGGTTAATAGTCCCATTACTTCGCGATGATACAATACAGCTGGGTCGTTTAATAAATTTACAGTTTTTTTAGACAGCGCTTTGGCCAGTTTTTCTTTTGATGTAAACACCGATTTCGAATAGATAAATTCTGCGTATTTTTTGTAATCGCCTTTGAATTTTTTATCAATTACGGTATAAAGTGCAGGTAAATATTCAGGTTTAACGGCTTTGCGGTATTCTTCGAGCATTACTGCAAATGTTGCCTGATCTACTTCAGGATAATAATCTTTGTAGAAATTGTCGGCTTTCATGAGCACCGAATCTTTGTTGAACTTATTTTCGGTCAGTTTTACAATGCGCGAAGCTATGCCGGGCATTTCTATTCCGCTTAACAGCGATTCAACTAAAAAGTTGAGTGCATGGTTTACCGGACCTATTTTAGCATATCCTGTTTCAATATCGGTCAATACATTGCTATAAACAACTTTGCGGCTTTCGCTGGCATTTACCCAGGCTGCAAATTCGTTCTGCTCTGTTTTTTTACGGTCGACCACTCCTAATTGTGCTACAGCTTTGTTCATCCCAATGGAGTTTTTCCAGTAGTTTGAACTACGGGCAAATTTGCTGGCATATGCAATATTAATGGCTTCGTCGGTACGCATATAGCGTTTCCAAACATCCTGTTTTGCACCACGTACATCTATACGTGCCTGATTTACATTGTGTAACCGGTTTTCTACTGCCCACGAAGTTAAATATCGGGTGGTAGTACCCGGATTTCCCATAATCATACTAAAATCGCCTGGTTGATACCCTTTGTTCGAAATAGCGGCAAATCGTTTCGGAGTGTAAGGCACATTATCTTTTGAGTAATCTACAGCTTTTCCATCTTTATCGCTGTATACACGAAAAACCGAAAAGTCGCCTGTGTGACGAGGCCACATCCAGTTATCGGTGTCACCTCCGAATTTACCAATTGATGATGGTGGTGTATATGCTAAACGAACATCTTTAAATTCCTCAAAAACAAATACATAAAACTCATTATTTGCATAAAATGGTTTAACGTTAACGATATAATTATTGTCTTTTGAAAATTCTTTCTTAATTACTCCCAAAATGGAGTCCTGTTTTGCGGTGCGTTTGCTGCCAGTTAAACTGATTGGTAATAGTGAATTTACACGGTCCGATACATCGGTAATACTAACTAAAAACTTTACAGTAAGTCCTTTTGCCGGTAATTCATCTTCGAGTTTTTCGGCTGTA
Source organism: Paludibacter sp. (assembly GCA_048859825.1). Lineage (GTDB taxonomy): Bacteria > Bacteroidota > Bacteroidia > Bacteroidales > Paludibacteraceae > Paludibacter. Next base: position 13,908 of record JBLIZK010000077.1, on the reverse strand, counting down.
AAGCCATCTTTTAAATAATTATGCTCAACGCTGCTTAACTTTTGGATAGCATCGAAACCACAATGGTGATTGGTAAATACGAGTCCCTGACCCGATACTGCTACGCCGGTACAGCCATTTCCAAATACAATCACGGCATCTTTCAGGCTTACGTTTTTGTCGCTGTAAATATCTTCAGCTTTCATTGTGCAACCCATACCCATCATTTTCTGAATGTTGAGTTTTTCAATGAGTGGCAACATCCACATTCCTTCGTCGGCCCGGGCTGCGAAGATGCTAATTGTGGCAAGCATCACGAGTAATAGTTTTTTCATCTACTTATTTATTGACTTATTCTTGTTTAAAATTGAATAAATATCGAATTACGATATACAAAGGTAATGAAATGTGATGATTATCAAAATCGTTAAATGTTAAAATCCAGAAGGTGTCAGGATGTACTTACAATCTGACATCAGAGGGCTGTAAAGCTGTGTAAACCGCAGGGAAAATTCATTTTTTTTTTATACATTTGCATGTTTATAAATCAATATACAAGGCAAATACGATGCTTTTTTCGGAAGTAATTGGACAAAACGATATAAAACAACGCTTTATTCGCTCCGTACAGGAAAAGCGAATACCACATGCGCAGTTGCTCTATGGCCCTGAAGGTGTGGGTAAACTGGCATTAGCTGTAGCTTATGCACAGTATATATGTTGCGAAAATCCGGGCACCGACGATTCATGTGGTGCTTGTCCATCCTGCGTAAAATACAAAAAACTGGCACACCCTGACCTGCATTTTGTGTTTCCGATAATACGTCCTACAGGTAAAACAAGTATTGTTTGCGACGATTTTTTAGCTCAGTTCAGACAGGAACTACTTAAATCGCCTTACTTTAGTGTAAACGATTGGTATGCAACCATATCGGATGATAATAAACAGGGTGTCATTTATGCCAGTGAAAGTCAGGAAATTATCCGTAAGCTTAGCCTAAAAACCTACGAATCGGAGTACAAGGTGATGATTATTTGGCTACCGGAGAAAATGAACCTTGAGTGTGCCAATAAATTGCTTAAAATACTCGAAGAACCGCCTGCAAATACCGTATTTTTAATGGTTTCGAATGCACCCGATGAGATGCTGACAACCATTCTTTCGCGTACACAACAAATTGCAGTTTCCAAACTCAGCGATGCTGAGATAGTATCGGCTATTTTGCGCAATCCGGATATAAACATTACGCAACACGATGCACTTAATATTGCCCGGGTTTCAAATGGTAGTTATTTGGCTGCTTTGGCCATGCTTAACGATGATGATGAAAACAAACTGAATTTTGAACGTTTTGTAATGATAATGCGCCTGGCCTGGCAAGTGGGCAACCGTAAGGATCATGCTTCGTTAAAAACATTGCGTAAATGGTCCGAAGATATGGCCTCAACATCGGTTGGACGTGAGCGCCAGAAAAAGTTTTTAGCGTATGCACAGCATATGACGCGCGAAAATTTTATTCTGAACCTGAAAAATTCCGATCTGAATTATTTTAGTAGTTACGAAGCTGATTTTTCGCAAAAATTTTCGCCGTTCATTAACGAGCGTAATGTGGAAGATATTATGAAAGAGTTTGAACTTGCCGAACGGCATATTGAGCGTAACGTTAATGCTAAAATGGTATTTTTTGATTTGGTGTTGAAAATTATTATGCTTTTAAAAAGATAAATGTTTTATTTGAGATTTTTGAATATAAAACATTGAACGATATATACCCAATGCAGGATTATCTGCAGAAACAATTAATTAAACAATAGATAATGAGCGATATAACACTTAATGGCGGAGGTTGTGGCATGAGTCAATGCGGCTGTCAAAACCGTTCAAATAAAAAACTGACCGTGTTCGATTGGCTTTGCGACCTACCCGAAACAATGAACGAAACAGACTTCGTGGAGGTGCAGTTTAAAAACACACGAAAAGGATATTTCCTGAATAGTACTAAGATTCCACTCCAAAAAGGCGATGTGGTAGCAGTAGAAGCTACTCCCGGGCACGATATAGGTGAAGTTACACTTATGGGGCGATTGGTGTTGCTTCAGATGAACAAAAATAATATCAATCCCGAGCGTTACGAAATAAAACGAATTTATCGGAAAGCAAAAGAGCAGGATATTGAAAAATTCAACGAGTCAAAGGCCCGCGAGCAGGAAACGATGATTAAGGCACGTCAAATAGCTGATAATCTGAAGTTAAATATGAAAATTGGTGACGTTGAGTTTCAGGGCGATGGTAACAAAGCAATTTTTTATTACATTGCCGATGAACGTGTTGACTTTCGTCAGTTAATTAAGGTTTTTGCCGAAACGTTTCGTATTCGTATTGAAATGAAACAGATTGGTGCACGACAGGAAGCCGGGCGTATTGGCGGAATCGGGCCATGCGGACGTGAATTGTGTTGCTCCGGCTGGATGTCAAATTTTAGCTCGGTGTCAACCACAGCTGCACGTACGCAGGATATTTCGCTAAACCCTCAGAAACTGGCGGGACAATGCGGAAAACTAAAATGTTGTATGAACTTTGAAGTTGATACTTATCAGGATGCGCAAAAGGATTTTCCATCAAAAGAGATTCCTCTTGAAACCAGAGATAATACCTATTATCACTTTAAAACTGATGTATTTAAGGGATTGATTTCTTATTCAACCTCGAAAGAATTTGCAGCCAATATTGTTACGCTCGAAGTGAAAAGAGTGAAGGAAATTATTGCAATGAATAGGCGTGGAATGAAACCTGATTTCTTGGAAGTTAAACAGGATGGCAACAAACCTGCGCCTGTAGAATATGGCAATGTTGTAGGGCAGGACAGCTTAACCCGTTTTGATTCTGTGAAAAAGCAAAATTCTAAAAGCAAGAATAAAGGAAAATCAAATAATAAGCCTCAGAACCAAAATGCGAAGGGGCAAAATGAACGACCAAACGGTGGACCAAAACTCGTAAAAAAGAATGAACAAAGTCAGCCTAAAAAAGATTAAATTAAGTTTTCTGCTTGTTGTAGTGCTCACTGCCTGCAACAGCAGAGAAGTTTTTTTTGAATACAGTACAGTAAACACCTCGGGTTGGAGCAAAGATAGTGTATATAGTTTTGACGTAACTATTGATGATGTATCTGTACCGTATAACATTTATGTAAATACGCGTCACAGTAGCCAATACCCTTATCAGAACCTGTGGTTGTTTATTTATAAATCCGAAAAATCGGCTATCGCTACAAAAGATACGATCAATTTTTATCTGGCCGACCAGTTTGGTAAATGGTTGGGCGATGGAGTAGGGGATTTGTACAGTATGCCGGTTTTGTATCAGCAAAATGTGAAGTTTCCGAAGAAAGGCAACTATCGTTATCAAATAGGGCATGGAATGCGCGATTCGGTTTTAATTGGCGTAAGTGATATTGGAATAAAAATAGAAAAAGCAGAATAAGAACGATTTTTTAAATAATGGGAAAAAACAAACTGGCGAAATTTGCTGATATGGAGCAGTTTCCGCATGTATTTCAGGTGTCGTCGCATTTTTTACGCGATGGTGGAAACTTTGAAATGAAAGGAAAATGGAATGAGCAGTTTTTTGGAAATAACAACCCTATAGTACTTGAATTGGGTTGCGGAAAAGGTGAGTATTCTGTAGGATTAGCTCGTTTATTCCCTGAAAAGAATTTTATAGGAGTCGATGTAAAGGGAGCACGTATGTGGACCGGGGCCAAAGAATCGTACAACTCAGGTATGAAAAATGTGGCTTTTTTGCGTACAGATATCGAAATGATTAACCATATTTTTGCTGAAAATGAAGTTTCGGAAATATGGCTAACGTTTCCCGACCCGCAAATGAAGAAAACTACCAAACGTTTGACTGCTACCAATTTTATTGCTTCATATCTGAAGTTTTTGAAGCCTGAGAGCATTATACACCTCAAAACGGATAGTAATTTTATGTTTACTTATACCTGCGAAATGGTAAAACTAAACAATTTTCCGGTATTGTTTTCGACCGACGATTTGTATGCTTCAACTTTTATAGATCCAATTCTGCAAATTAAAACCTATTATGAGCAGCAATGGTTAAGCCGTGGACTCACTATTAAATATATACAGTTCAGACCATTAAAAAATGTTGTTTTGTCTGAGCCCGATGTTGAAATTGAGCATGACTGGTACCGTAGTTTTGGCCGTAGCAAACGTCATGGTTTGGAAGAGTAGCATTAACTACTCTTCCGGTAACTCATTATGGCAATTGTATTAAACAACGCAGCAAAGCCCAGCAACGCAAATAACTCCTGAGTTAAATTGGCAATATCGCTTCCTTTCAGAATTACCGTACGCATGACCACCATAAAGTGTTTCAGTGGATTAAATGCGGCTATCCATTGTGCCCAATCTGGCATACTTTCCACGGGTGTATACAGTCCGCTTAACATGATGAATATCAGCATAAAGAAAAAAACGATAAACATGGCTTGTTGCAGGGTTTGAGCAATATTGGATATAATCAAACCCAGACCCGAAACCGTGAATATGTAAATCACCGCAAAAAAGTATAAAGTGTAATAATGACCCACCGGAATTATTCCGTATATAAACCGGGCTATCAGAATTCCTTCAGTTAAAATTACTAAACCCACCAACCAAAACGGAATTAACTTGGCTACAATAAATTTTGCCCGTGGCACCGGACTAACGTTGATTTGTTCCATTGTTCCAATTTCTTTTTCCATTACAATGGAAACTCCCGGTAAAAAACCACACAAAAGTGTGAGTATAAGTACCAATAAGGCAGGCACCATATAAACCTGGTAGTTTAAGTAAGGATTAAACCAATACTGCGATTCAATATTAACGGTTGGTAGAGTATTGGCATTTACAGGAATTAGTTTGGTTATAACCTCGGAGTTATAATCAGCAATGATTCCTGAAAGATAAGATAATCCTACTCCGGCTTTCATACCGTTTACAGCGTTAGGAGCAATCAATAATTGTACACTTTTGCCGGTTACCAGATTTTTTTCGAAATCAACCGGAATTTCTAATACAATATCAGCTTCCTTTCGCTCAATACTCTTTAATGCTTCCTTGTAATTGGTAGAAGAGCCGGTTAATGAGAAATACCCTGATGACGTAATTTTATCGGATAATGTACGCGAAAAAGTACTTTTATCGTTATCCACAATGTGTATGTTCAACTTACTAATTTCATAAGTTGCAGCCCATGGTAAAACCAGTAACACCATAAGCGGAAAACCTATCAGCATTTTGGGTATAAACGGATTACGTTTTATTTGTTTGAATTCTTTTCTCAGTAAAAACTTCAACATAATGTATTTGTTAATCTTTTTATTTTGAGTGTATTATATAGTTTATGTGTGAGTGTATAAAAGGTAATCCTTATTCGAGTCTTACTTTGTATTTTTTCAGACTCACAAGTATTAATACAACTGCCATGAAAGTGAGTATAGACATTTCTTTCACTATATCTGTAAATCCAAGTCCCTGAATCATAACTGATTTAACGGCTTCGATGTACCAGCGGGCCGGAATTACATTTGATATAAACTGTAACCATTCGGGCATATTCTCAACCGGAAAAATCATTCCTGAAAGTAACATAACCGGCATCATCAAACCCATACCCGATATTAACATGGCTGCCAGCTGAGTGGTAACGAGAGTAGAAATTAACATACCAATCGACAGTGATACAATGATATAAAGCAATGATACGAAAATTAATGTTCCAAGATGTCCGACAACCGGTACGTCAAGTACATATACAGATAAGAGAATAATTGAGGCGAAATTGATACAGGATAACACAAAATAGGGAGCCAGTTTTGATAAAATACTGTAAATTGGTTTCATCGGCGAAACCAAAAGTATTTCCATTGTACCTTTTTCTTTTTCACGTACGATGGCTATCGATGTCATCATGGCACAAATAAGAATCAGAATCATACCAAGTACGCCGGGTACAAAGTTAAACGCACTGATCATTTGTGGGTTATACAGCATTCTTACTTCGGGGTTAATACGATAAGCTCCCGAATTACTACCTGATAATTGTAGCTGATAATCATTTATGATATTGGAAGCATAAAACGTGAAGGTTGTTGCTGCATTTGCATCGGTAGCATCGGCTATAAGTTGGATATGTGCTTTTCCGTTGTGAATCAGGTTTTTACCAAAATCGTTTTCGAAAACCACTATCAGTTTAGCTTCATCGCTTTTAAATACCGATTCAATTTCACTGCTGCTGTTTATCCGGCCTGCTACATTAAAATACTGACTATTATCCAGCTTTTGAATAATTTTATCGCTCACTTCATCGTAAGCGGGAGCCAATACCACTATTTGAGTGTTTTTTACTTCGGTAGTTAGCGCAAATCCAAACAAAATCATTTGAATTACCGGTATACCAAGTAAAATTAAAACAGTGGTTTTATCTCTGAAAATATGATAGAATTCCTTTCGGACAAATGACATTAGTTGTTTCATAATGAATGTGTTTTAAATGTCGGTTCGGGTTGCTTTGCGTGCTAACTGATAAAAAACATCGTCCATACTTTGAGCACAGAACTGCTCTTTTAATGCTTTGGGTGAATCGAGGGCTTCAATTTTTCCGTCTACCATTATTGATACTCTATCGCAGTACTCGGCTTCATCCATATAATGCGTAGTAACAAAAACAGTGATTCCACGCGAAGTAGCATCGTAAATAAGTTCCCAAAACTGACGGCGTGTTATGGGATCGACACCACCAGTGGGTTCGTCGAGAAAAACAACTTGCGGATGATGAAAAATTGATACCGAAAAAGCCAGTTTTTGTTTGAACCCGAGTGGTAAGTCGCCCACTAATTTATTGCGTTCATTTTCAAAATCCAGTGTCTGAAGCAGTTCGTTTGTTTTTACTTTAATTTGCTCAGATGTAAGACCATAAATTCCTCCAAAGAGCTCAATGTTTTCCCATACTTTCAGGTCGTCGTAAAGTGAGAATTTCTGGCTCATATAGCCTATGTTTTTCTTCACTTTTTCAGCTTCTTTACTTATGTCGAAACCAGCTACAAATCCTTTTCCACTGGTAGGTTTACTTAATCCGCTAAGCATCCGCATGGCTGTGGTTTTTCCTGCGCCATTAGCACCCAGAAAACCAAAAATTTCACCGCGTTTTACTTCAAACGATATATTATCAACAGCAGTAAACGAACCAAATCGTTTGGTGAGTTGATGTGCGCTGATTACAGTATTATCTTGTTGTTGCATAGTTAGTTATTTTGTGATAATTGCATAAAACAATCTTCAATTCCGGGTTCAATCTGAGAAATAACCAATGATGAATGTCCTTTTTTCGTCAGAAAATCTATGATCTCTGTTTTTACATTTTCAACTGATTCATTGTTGTTTAAGTCAGTTTTTGAAATTGAAATATGATGTTTATCGCCAAATGCAAAACAGTTTTTTGTAAGTTCAAAGCTTCTTAAATCAGTTAAAAGCTGATGCATTTTATCACTTTCGGCAGAAAGTAAAGTGTTGGGGTACTGACGGATAATACCTGCGGGGCTGTCAATTGTCAAAAAACTTCCATTTTGAATCAACGCTATACGGTCGCATAGCCCTGCTTCGTCCATGTAAGGTGTCGATACTACGATGGTAATGCCTTCCTTTTTCAGATTTTTGAGCATTCCCCAGAATTCTTTTCGCGATACCGGATCAACTCCGGTGGTAGGTTCGTCAAGAAACAATACCTGAGGTTTATGTATTAAGGCACAACTTAAGGCAAGTTTTTGTTTCATCCCTCCCGATAATTTACCTGCTCTACGGTTTTTAAATGGTTCAATTTGCTGGTAAATATCTTTAATCAGCATATAATTTTCTTCAACAGTAGTATTAAAAACAGTTGCAAAAAATTGCAGGTTTTCTTCAACGCTTAAATCCTGATAAAGTGAGAATCGTCCGGGCATATACCCCACATGTTTACGAATTTCGGCATAATCTTTAACCACGTCGTATCCTACAACAGTTGCGTTTCCTTTGTTGGCTAAAATCAAAGTTGTTAGTATACGAAATAAGGTGGTTTTACCAGCGCCATCGGGACCGATAATGCCAAAAATCTCGCCTTTTTCAACTTCAAAACTGATGCTTTTCAGAGCTTCAACCTTTCCGTACGATTTGCTGATTTCCTCACATTGCACACTTATGTTTGAGTTTATTTTATTCATTTTAATTCACAAAAGTTATTACCTCAGTACTGATTTTGCACTTTATATCCATCTTTCGGGCAGATTATTGGAACTTTACGTTACCATACATACCAATTTTCAGATACCCGTCGTTTACAACAGCAATTTTTACTGCATAAACCAAATTAGCACGTTCGTCGCGGGTTTGAATTGTTTTAGGAGTAAATTCAGCTTTGGGCGAAATCCAGTTTACAACTCCATTGTACTCTTTGCTTTCGGTTTTTCCCAGGTCGCCATAAACTTTTACTTTTTGTCCTATTTTAACTGTTGTCAGTTGGTCTGAACTAACATATGCCTTCAAGGTAATATTTTTAATGTCAGCTATTTTAAATATAGCTTTACCAGTGGAGGCGAGTTCGCCCGTTTCGGCATATTTGGCTAAAACAGTTCCGGAGATAGGAGCTACAATCCGGCACTTTTGTAGCTGATCGTTAAGTTGTTCCACCTGCATTAACAATGCTTTATCTTCATCGTTCAGGCTGTTTGTGGTAAGTTCAAGAGTGGATAATGTAGCTGTTCTTTGCTTTTCGAGTACTGCAATTTGAGCATTTACATCGTCGAGTTGTTTTTTGTTAATTGCTTCAGATGCAATTAATTTTTCAATTCGTTTTTTCTCTGTTTTTGCCGTGGCAATCTGCTCATCAAGGGCTGCAAGCTGTTTTTTAATGTCAGGCTTTTTAAAATTCAGCGCTTTTTTGCTAGCCAGCAATTGTTCTTTTTTTAAATAAATCTGCATACTGTCTATGCTGCCAACCTGTTGATTTATTGTTAATTCTTGTCCTTCTTCAACGTTCAGGGCTATGATTTTGCCTACAGCTTCGGCCGATACAGTCACTTCGGTTGCTTCGAAAGTGCCGGTTGCATCAAAAGCTTCTTTGTTACCTGAACAGGATATAACAGCTGTTGCAATACTTGCTGATAAAAGTATTTTTGTAAATAATTGAATCGTTTTCATATCGGATTGATTGTTATTTAATTATTGGTTTGATTTTTTAATTGATAAACTGCGATGTATAACTGTATTTCATGCATTGAACGTGCCTGTCGCGCCAGATTTTCGGCATTCATATCGCGGACAAGGTCGGTTACTGTGGCTGTACCATTCTCAACACGCGATGAAGTAGCTGTTTTAATTTTTGTTCGCAGAGCTATGATTTTGTCATCATTTAATATTGTTGTTTTTAATTTGTTTATTTCGTTCATTTGCTGCTGGTTTTGGAGTTTGTTATTGAACAAAAATGTTTCTTTTTGTACTTCAACCGATTTTTGATTTGTCGAGATTTTGCTTAAATCGTTTTTGCGGGTGTAAAGGTTGCTGATATTCCATGATAAGCGTAGGCCGCCCAAATAATAGGCTGAAAATCCATCGTATAGCATGTTTAATCCGGGGCGACCATAACCTCCCTGAGCAAATAAACCTAAACGTGGCATAGTGCCGGCATTAATCATTTTACGCTGACTGTTGTACATGCTTAATTGCGACTCGAATAGTTTTAATTCAGGTCGGTTATTAATGCTATCGGTAATAATTTCAGGCAATACAGGTTTTTCAAGGCTGTTTTTATCAGTAATAGTTAAGCCGGTAAACGATGCCAGCATTTCAGCAAACGACTTTCGGGTGGCTAATAAGTCGGTTTCGCGTTGCTGAGCATTGATTATTTCTACGTTCATTACATCAATGTCGGTTGGCATAGCCATACCATTCACTTCGAGGGCTTTTATCTTTTTTAAATTTGTAGCCAGGTCATGTTGAAGTGTTTTTACCTGCGAAAGTTGCTCATTTATAAGCAGTATTCCGAAGAATAATTGATTCACACGGTCGCGTATAGCATAAAGATCAACTTCAGCTTTTTGTTTTTCAGCCTCCGATTGTGCTTTAATAATACCTTTCTGTGCTTTTGTAATTCCACCATCCCATACTGTTTGTGTTACATCCAATGCCACACTGTATTGGTCTTTGGATTGTTCCATATTCAGATTGATGGGTGCAGGTAAAGAAATCTTTATTGCATCCGATTGATAGCTGGCTTTAGCCGTAAGGCTGAGTTGAGGAAGCCATGCTTTATTGGCATTTGATAGTTGGTAGGCTGTGCTTTGTTCAATCAGACCCACTTGCTTAATTAACGGGTAGTTTGCACGGGCTTTCGCCTGACATTCATCGATACTGATATTCTGAGCTTGCACAGTAACTGTTACTATAGCTAATATCAATAAGGCTAATTGCTTATTTAAATAAATCATATTCATTTGTTTATAGTTTATTTTATGATAATGCTGTTCAAGACAAAACTAACATGCTCTTTACGTCGGTGCATTAGCAATGCCGTTTTTTGGTTTTCGTCCATACCCAGTACAAGTTTTAGAATTGGCATTGCCACAAATAGAGCTATATTTAAAGAAATCATGCTTATTAACAAATCTAAAATTGAAATTTCTCTAATATTCCCTTTTTTTATTTCGTTTTGTAATTCTGTGTTAAATACTTCTAAAAACTTTTCTGGTATATTTTTTAATTTGTTTTTCAGTATTTCAATATTTTCGGTTTTACGCAGTAATTCTGAAAAAATCAGCATGGGCAATTGCTGATTTTCGAGCAGGAGATCAAAATGCTTCTCGATTATTAGTGTAAGTTTTTCAATAAAGTTCAGATTATGTTCTTGTTGCGATAACTGTATCGATTCAAAAAATAATCTGAATTTACTTTCGAAAATGGTGTTGAAAAGGTTTTCCTTAGTTCGAAAGTAGTAATGTACCAAAGCCTGATTGCAACCACATTCGCGTGCAATTTGTACAGTTGATACTGATGCGAAGCCTTTTGCAAGAAATAGTCTTTCGGCTGTTTCCAGAATTAATACCTCCATGGGTTTATCTGTTATTGTTTCCATTCTAAAAAAATTAATAGTATGCTTTAATAGATTACTTTAATAGGTCTATTAATTACGATGCAAAGGAAACTGTTTTATTTGAATAATGTGAATATAAGGACATTAAATATTTGTTAAAAAAATAAGCCACTAAAATCGAATTGAATTTTAGTGGCTTATTTATAAATGTAATTTATTGTTATTCAAATACTTTATCTTTCAGTAGGGCATATTCAATTACTTCCATAATGTCTGTTACAAAATGGAACTTTAATCCTTTCAGGTAGGTAGCTTTTATTTCTTCAATATCCTTACGGTTATCTTCACACAGAATTATATCCGTAATACCGGCACGTTTTGCTGCTAAAATCTTTTCTTTAATACCACCCACCGGAAGTACTTTTCCCCGTAAAGTGATTTCGCCGGTCATGGCAAGATTTTTTCTTACTTTTCGACGGGTAAAGGCCGACGATAGAGCTGTGACCATGGTAATTCCTGCCGAAGGCCCATCTTTTGGAATTGCTCCTTCGGGTACGTGTACATGCACATTCCATTCGTCGAACATTAAAGGATCAATATCGAGTTTAGTGGCATGCGATTTTATATATTCCAATGCAATAACAGCTGATTCTTTCATTACATCACCCAAATTTCCTGTCAGGGTTAGTTTAGGAGATTTGCTTTTACTTAAACTTGACTCTACAAACAAAATTTCGCCTCCAACCTGGGTCCAGGCCAAACCGGTAACAACTCCGGCATACTCGTTGCCCTGGTATTTATCCTTGCTGTAACGGGGTGTTCCAAGATATTTTTTTAAATCGTCTACGCTTATTTCGGTATTGTATTCTTCATCGGTAGCCACCATTTTGGCAATTTTTCGCATAAGCGAAGCGATTTGTCGGTTTAATTCACGTACGCCTGATTCGCGGGTATACGATTCAATTAATTGTGCAATAACCGCTTTGCTAAGTTGAACGTGCTCAGGTTTTAGTCCGTGGTTTTCTAATTCCTTGTTGGTAAGGTGCTTGCGTACAATCTCAATTTTTTCTTCCTGTGTATAACCACTCACTTCAATTAACTCCATACGGTCGAGTAGGGGACGTGGTATAGTATTCAGGTTATTGGCTGTAGCTACAAAAAGTACTTTCGAGAGGTCGTAATCTACGTCCAGATAATTGTCGTGGAATGCAAAATTTTGCTCAGGGTCAAGAACTTCAAGTAATGCTGAACTTGGGTCGCCTTTGTAGTCGGCAGTAATTTTATCAATTTCGTCGAGAACAAAAACGGGATTCGACGTTTCTGATTTCTGAATATTCTGCATGATACGTCCGGGCATAGCACCAATATACGTACGACGGTGTCCGCGAATTTCGGCTTCGTCGTGCAATCCACCCAGCGAAATACGCGCGTATTTACGGTTCAATGCCTTGGCTATTGACTTGCCAAGTGAAGTTTTTCCGACTCCCGGAGGGCCATAAAGACAAATAATAGGCGATTTCATATCACCTTTTAGTTTAAGAACAGCTAAATGCTCTATTATACGTTCTTTAACAGTTTCAAGTCCGAAATGGTCGGCATCCAGCACTTTTTTTGCATTTTTCAGGTTGAAATTATCTTCGCTGTAATGATTCCATGGCAAATCGAGCATGGTTTCAATATAATTCAACTGTGTAGAGTAATCAGGTGAATGCTGACTGGTGCGTTCCAGCTTTTTTAATTCTTTATCAAATGCCTTGGCCACTTGTTCCGACCATTTTTTACCGGCAGCTCTTTTCTTGAAATCCTCCACATCCTGTTCCGGCGAATTCCCTCCCAATTCGTTTTGGATGGTTTTCATTTGTTGCTGCAGGAAGTATTCACGTTGTTGCTGATCAATTCCTTCTTTGGCCTTGTTCTGAATCGACATTTTTAATTCCAGCAATTGCGATTCCTTGTTCAGTTGTTGGAGCAATTCGTAACCTCTGTCGAGTACATCGTCAATTTCGAGCAGTTTTATTTTGTCGATCACACTTATACCGAAATTGGCACAAACATAATTGATTAAAAAAGTCGGATTTTCAATATTGCGGATTGCAAAAGTGGTTTCGGGAGGCATTACACCCGAATTTTGAATTATTGTAGCAGTTATGTCTTTTATTGACGACACCAATGCCTGAAAAACACTGTCTTTTTTGTTCTCGGGAGTTGCATCGGTCAGAGGATATACTTTAGCTTTCAAATATGGTTTAACAGCTACCTGTTCGCCTAATTTGAAGCGCTTTTTCCCCTCCAGAATAACCGTGGTTGAGTTGTCGGGCATTTCGAGAATGCGAACAATTTGAGCCACAGTACCATATCCAAACAAGTGTTCAAGTCCCGGATCGTCCAGTTTTTTGTCAATTTGCGTACAAACTCCAATCAAAGTATTGTCTTCGTGAGCTTTACGTATAAGTTTAAGCGATTTAGGACGTGCAACAGATACCGGCATTAATACTCCCGGAAAAATAACCATGTTGCGTAGCGGCAAAATTGGTAAAACCTGCCCTTCACTTACTTCAACTTCCGACGATCGTTCATCCAGCGAAATGATTGGAAATACTTCAGCCGATTCCATTATGCCATCACTCAAAAAATTGTCAAAATGTTTGTTCATATTTTGGTATTCTTTAATTATTCCTGCCAAATTGGCAAAAAATAATTATATAGCAGGATTATAACTGCAAATTTAGTTCGTTAACTTGCTGTTTTCCTGATATATATAATTTTTATTATATCCTACTTTTAATATAAATCAATCATTA
>JBLIZK010000076.1:0-3735 GCA_048859825.1 Paludibacter sp. | reverse complement strand
CTCGTTTAATACGTCCAACATTTCAAGGAAAGAACTGTCGGTCGATACATTGTCCATTTTATAGGTAACAAATTCTCCCTTTACCTTAGGGCCGGCCTGACGCCAAACTTTTAGAGTTATATTAATTGTTTTTTCCATGGGATTACGCTTTATAATTACGTTGTTGACGTTTTACAAATTCATATTCGAGAGCTTCTTTGAATAAAGTAGGTTCTTCGCCTCCACCATTGAATTTCCAGCACGAAGCAAAAGAGAATTCTTCATCGTTACGAAGTGCTTCACCATCCGGAGTTTGGTACTCTTCGCGGAAGTGTCCACCACATGATTCTTCGCGCATCAGCGCATCACGTGCCATTAATTCGCCAATTTCGATAAAGTCGGCTACACGCAAAGCTTTTTCAAGTTCAACATTCACATCAGCACTCTGTCCGGGAACATAAACTTTTGTCCAGAAAGTTTTGCGAATTTCTTTAATACGCTCAAGCGCATGTTCCAATCCTTCTTTGGTACGACCAATACCTACGAAATCCCACATTACTAATCCAAGCTCGCGGTGAATAGAATCAACCGAACGGTCGCCCTGGATTTTCATAATTTTCTCAATTTTGGTTTTAACTGCTTTTTCAGCTTCTTCAAATTCAGGTGCATCAGTACTCAAACGAGGAACCTGAATTTGGTCGGCCAAATAATTTTGAATGGTATAAGGCAATACAAAATAACCATCTGCCAATCCCTGCATCAAAGCAGAAGCACCCAAACGGTTAGCACCGTGATCAGAGAAATTGGCTTCGCCGATACAGAACAATCCTTTAACTGAAGTTTGTAGTTCATAATCAACCCAGATACCACCCATTGTATAGTGAATAGCAGGATAAATCATCATCGGAGTTTTATACGGATTATCATCAACGATTTTTTCGTACATCTGGAAAAGATTACCGTAACGAGCACGAATTACATTTTCGCCTAAACGTTGAATGGCTGAAGAAAAATCAAGATAAACAGCCAAACCTGTATTACCTACACCAAATCCGGCATCGCAACGTTCTTTTGCAGCGCGTGAGGCCACATCGCGAGGTACAAGGTTACCAAATGCAGGATAACGACGCTCCAAATAATAGTCGCGATCTTCTTCTTTCAGATCTGTTGGCTTAAGTTTACCTGCACGTATAGCTTCAGCATCTTCTTTTTTCTTTGGTACCCAGATACGACCATCGTTACGCAACGACTCCGACATCAAAGTAAGTTTTGATTGATATTCGCCGTGAACAGGTATACAGGTTGGGTGAATTTGTGCATAAGCAGGGTTTGCAAAAAATGCTCCTTTTTTATACATCTGTATTGCAGCCGAACCATTTGAGCCCATTGCATTTGTAGAAAGGAAAAATGCATTTCCGTAACCACCGGTACCTACTACTACAGCATGTGCCGAGAAACGTTCAGTTTTACCTGTAACCAGATTGCGGGCAATAATACCACGAGCACGCCCATCAACCAATACAACATCGAGCATTTCGTAACGGGAGTACAATTTAACCTGACCTTTACCAACCTGACGACTAAGAGCAGAGTAGGCTCCTAAAAGTAATTGCTGACCAGTTTGACCTTTGGCATAGAAAGTACGCGATACCTGAGCACCACCAAATGAGCGGTTATCAAGCAAACCTCCGTATTCACGAGCAAAAGGAACACCCTGTGCCACACATTGGTCGATAATGCTACCCGAAACCTCAGCTAAACGATGAACGTTAGCCTCACGTGCGCGGTAGTCACCACCTTTGATTGTATCGTAGAACAAACGGTAAACCGAGTCACCATCGTTCTGGTAGTTTTTTGAAGCATTAATACCTCCCTGTGCAGCAATAGAGTGAGCACGACGGGGAGAATCCTGAATACAGAAATTCAATACATTGAATCCCATTTCGGCCAGTGAAGCAGCTGCCGAAGCACCAGCCAAACCTGTACCAACTACAATAATATCTAAACGGCGTTTGTTAGCCGGATTTACTAATTTCTGATGAGCTTTGTAACTGCTCCATTTTTCGGCTAATGGACCTGCAGGTATTTTAGCATCAATAATAGGGGCTTCTACCGAAGTAGTATCTGTTTTTTTTGCCATAATTTTTTCAAATAATTTATTTGTTATAAATATACGGTTAGATACTGAAACCTAACAGGAAGTATACCGGAATAGAGATGAACATTAAAATAACAACGGTTGAAACAATGTTTGCAACTACTTTTACGCGCGGCAACCATACTTTATTGTTTAATCCTAACGATTGTAAAGCACTCCAAACACCATGTGTAAGGTGCAACCACAATGCTGCTAACCATACAATGTATAAAACAGAGTATAATGGCTGGCTAAAATAATAACGAATCCAGTAAGCACCATCAGTAGCCAGTGCCATAGATTCCTCGTCAACATGTGAGCCTAATTTGTGGCTAATTTCAACCAACTGCATTTTAGCCCAGAACTGATACAAGTGTAAAGCCATAAAGCCAATTACAATGGCACCCAATATCAACATGTTTTGTGAAGCCCATGTAACGCTTTTTTGATTTTTCGACACAGCATAGCGCTCTGTTCCACGCGCTTTACGGTTTTGAAATGTCAGATAAATGGCATATACTATATGCACCACAAATCCTAAAGCCAGAATTTTGGTGGCTACCAGCGCATACCAGTTGGCACCCAAAAACTCACAAATCATATTGTAAGCTTCGGCTGAAAATAGCACAACGAAATTCATTGTGCCATGAAACATGAGAAAAAATACAAGGAAAACCCCTGTAATACTCATAATGAGCTTTCGCCCGATTGATGAATCAATTAACCACATAGATTTTTGTTTTAGTTTATAAATCAGTTTTGTTTTGTATTTAATTGTAATTGAGTTGATTAAAAGAGTTGCAAATTGTCAGCTATTTTTGTGCAAATGTAGCTATTTATTTCGAATATAACAATGATTACAGAAAAATTTCTTTAATAGAAAAAGTAAGTTTAGGGTGGCTGAAACGATGATTTTTGCAGTCAATTGAATTTCAGGAAAATAAAAAGCCCTTTACAGCTATTTTACTGTAAAGGGCTTTTATTTTTATATGAAATTTCTGTGTAATCGCAAAAAAATTGGCAAAGAATTACATCATTCCACCCATTCCGCCTCCCATAGGCATTTGAGGAGCCGGATTATCTTCCTTTTTCTCTGTGATTACGCATTCAGTTGTAAGGAACATACCAGCAATAGAAGCTGCATTTTCCAATGCAACACGTGTTACTTTAGCAGGGTCTACTACTCCGGCAGCAAAGAAGTTTTCATATACATCCGTACGGGCATTGTAACCAAAATCATCTTTACCTTCGCGAACTTTTTGCACTACAACAGCACCTTCTTTACCCGAGTTAAACACAATCTGACGTAAAGGTTCTTCGATAGCACGCTTCACAATATCGATACCTATTTTTTCATCTTCATTTTCACCAGCCAAATCGGTCAGCGAATCGATAGCGCGAATGTAAGCAACACCACCACCAGGCACAATACCTTCTTCAATGGCAGCACGGGTTGCACTCAGGGCATCGTCAACACGATCTTTCTTTTCTTTCATTTCAACCTCCGAAGCAGCACCTACGTAAAGTACAGCTACACCACCGGCCAGTTTAGCCAAACGTTCCTGTAATTTTTCGCGGTCATAATCCGAAGTAGTTGAAGCTATCTGCGCTTTGATTTG
>JBLIZK010000075.1:0-2336 GCA_048859825.1 Paludibacter sp. | reverse complement strand
ACGCATGGTTGGGCGTTACCTGCGAATCGTCGGCCGTAAAATACCGAATAGATGCCTTGCGGGGGTTACAGGCAAGCATTAAATTCCTGTCGTGCGAACCGCTGATAGAAGCTGTAGGAGAAATGGACTTAACAGGAATAGACTGGGTGATTGTAGGTGGCGAAAGCGGTCCGAAAGCCCGCCCAATGAAAGAGGAATGGGCATTACAGATAAAAGCCCAATGCGAAAAACAGGGTTCAGCTTTCTTCTTTAAGCAATGGGGTACCTGGGGCAGCGATGGCGTAAAACGCAATAAGCATGAAAACGGAAAACTGCTGAATGGAAAGGTTTGGCAAGCTATGCCGGCGTAATGGATTGTGTTATGTTGCCCCTTCAGGGCGCAGATGCCATTCGGCATGTGGGCGTTGCCCATCCCAAGGCACTGCCGTTGGGTTGGTATGTATATGGCCTTCAGCCAATAAAACACCAATCGGCATTATGCACCCAGAGTGATACCCGTAGGCTGATGGTTTATGGCCTACAGCCATAACAGACAGAGGTACAGCAACGCCATGAAAAAACGCCCTGCAAGGGCAACATAGCATCAGCCCAATGCCAAAAATTATTTGTATTTTTGCAGCCTTTTGCTATACAAAAGTGTATAAACACAAACTCTGAATGAAGACATTTAAACTATCTATCCTTGCGCTTTTTGCCTTCGCGGTATTGCTAAAAAGCCAGAACACCCAATTTAGAATTACCACCTGGAACGTGGAATGGCTGAGTTGCTCACAGAAAGGTCCTACCGACGAAAGCCTGCAAATAAACAACGCAGCTAAAGTAATAAAAGCGCTGAACACCGATATAGTGGCCATGCAGGAAATAGGTACCAGTAGCAGCTATGCCACTGTGGATACACTTGTGAAGTACCTGGGCAGCGAATGGGCCGGCAGTATAGTGCCCTGGTCGGCCAGCAATTGCGATCAGAATCAGGCCATCGTATACCGCAAATCAAAAGTGCAGTTGGTGAGCGCCTCGCTCCTATCCGCTGCCGGAAGCTCCTACGATTGGTCGGGCGGAAGATATCCGGTGCTATACAATGTAAATCTGGTAGCGGGTACAAATCTTATTCCGGTGGCGCTTATCAACGTTCACGCCAAGGCCATGAGCGACGAAACAAGCTACACGCGCCGTAAATCTGCTTCGGTAAGTCTGAAAGCCTTGCTCGATGGCAGTGCTTACAACAGCAAAAATGTGATTGTGCTGGGCGACTTCAACGATTATCTGACAGGTACACAGTGCAGTAGCTGCTCGCCCGAGGTATCGCCCTACAATAATTTTGTAATTGATACGCAAAACTACAAAGGGCTCACAGCCGACCTTTGGGACCCAAACTACAGCAGTCCGGTAATTGACAACATGATCATCAGCAACGAACTCTTCAGCAATTATACCAACACGGTAGTGCGCGAAACCACTGCTGCACAAGCCGTTTCGTCGTTCACATCTACCACATCGGACCATTATCCTGTAAGCGCGGTATTTAGTTTTGCCGGTGGTAGCAGCGGACAAACAGAATGCGAAAATTTCAGCTTTAGCGAAACCTTTGGCGAAAGTCTGGGAAATTTCAGCAACTACAACGCCCTTGGAACACAGGTATGGGGATGGCGTTCGGTATATGGCGCTGTGATTTCGGGCTATTCAGGCGGAGTATCCAACATAAACGAAGACTGGCTGATATCTCCTGCTCTGGATTTATCGGGCAACAGCGCGGCTACGCTTAATTTTGAACATGCGGTGAATTATGCCAATTCTGATACCGAGCTGAATCAAAACCACACTTTATGGATTACCGACAGTTACAACAGCACGCTGCCATCGTCCGGTAACTGGACACAACTGAACATTAGCACTATGCCGTCGGGCAACAGCTGGACCTATGTTAATTCAGGTACTATCAGTATTCCGGCTTCCCTGCTTAAAAACAATGTGCGAATAGCCTTTAAATACCTTTCGAACAGCACCGGAGCATCAACCTGGGAAGTGAGAAACCTGAAGATAAACGGACAATGCATCAATACCGAAATAAACCCGGCTACCCCGGAAGAAAACAGCCGGATTCAGGTATGGGACGGGCGTATCAGCGTGGAAAACAAAAGGGCTGTACCTGTGGCTGTTTACGATTTTACAGGTCGTGTTTTGTATGCATCGGCAGCTACGCTGCGTGCCGAATATATGGTCACACAAAAGGGTATTTACCTTGTGCGTAGCGGCAACAAAGTAAGCAAAGTAGTAGTGCAATAAACCGGCTCGTATCGTTCACGATTTAATGGCTGTTTATTTAGAAAGCATGCAAA
>JBLIZK010000074.1:0-2678 GCA_048859825.1 Paludibacter sp. | reverse complement strand
CTGACACAATTCTTCGTATTCTTCCTTGTTTACATTTCGTCCACCACTCATGTATCGTTCAAGCAAGCGATGTACCATCATATCCGGATAGCGGCGAATAGGAGAGGTGAAGTGCGTATAATAATCGAAGGCCAAACCATAATGTCCGATATTTTCGGTTGAGTAAACTGCTTTGGCCATTGAGCGTATAGCCAGTGTTTCGAAAAGGTTTTGTTCTTTTTTTCCCTGCACCTCATCAAGCAAATGGTTTATCGACGATGAAACAGCCGTGTTTTTACCCGATATTTTCAGATTATAGCCAAACCGTTTGATAAACTGCGAAAAGTTCTGTAATTTATCCGGATTCGGAACATCATGAATACGATATACAAAGGTTTTAGCTTTCAGTCCTTTACCCGGTTTACCAATGTGTTTTGCAGTTGTTTTATTGGCTAAAAGCATAAACTCTTCTATCAGCTTATTTGCATCTTTTTGTTCTTTGAAAAATACCGATACCGGTTTGCCTTTTTCGTCAATTTCAAAACGTACTTCTACACGGTCGAACGCAATTGCGCCTGCTGAAAACCTGCTTTCGCGTAACATTTTGGCTAATTTATCCAATTGCAATATTTCCTGGGCAAAATCACCTTTTCCGGTTTCAATTACCTGCTGTGCTTCTTCGTATGTAAAACGCCGGTCGCTGCAAATTACGGTTTTTGCAATTTCATAGTTTTGTACTTCAGCATTGTCGTTCATTTGAAAAATAACAGAGTATGTCAGTTTTTCTTCGTTTGGCCGAAGTGAGCAAATTCCGTTAGACAAATGTTCGGGCAACATAGGAATAGTACGGTCAACTAAATAAACCGATGTAGCGCGTTGACGGGCTTCTTTTTCAATGATACTTCCTGGGCGTACATAATGCGTTACATCTGCAATGTGGACGCCTACTTCCCACAATCCGTTATCGAGTTTACGCAACGATAGAGCATCGTCAAAATCTTTAGCATCACGTGGGTCAATGGTAAAGGTGGTAATATTACGCATATCAATACGTTTAGCAATTTCCTGCGACGTAATTCCTGCATCAATATTGTCGGCAGCAGCTGCTACAGCTTCAGGGTATTTGGAGGGTAACCCAAATTCAGCCAAAATTGCATGCATTTCTACCGTATTATCACCTTTATTTCCCAAAACATCAATTACTTCACCTACAGGATTTTTCATGTTTGGTTCCCATTCAAGTAGTCGTACAACTGCTTTCTGTCCATTCTTACCATCCTTAAGTTTACTTTTGGGTATAAAAATATCGTTGGTAAGTACTTTATTATCCGAAATCAGAAAGGCATAATTTTCCGATACCTGAAGTATACCTACGAAAGTATCTTTTGCACGTTTTATTATTTCAACCACTTCTCCTTCCGGCGATTGGTTTTTACGGCGTGCATACAAAAATACCTTCACAGTATCGTTGAGTAATGCATGGTTGGTTTTACGCTCAGGTATAAAAACAGGTTCGCCTCCATCATCGGGCAATAAATAAGTTTTTACGCCCTGACGGTCAATTACCCCTGTAATGTATCCGCCTCTTGAATTCAGTTTAAATTTTCCGCGCGATATTTCTACCAGAAAATCCTCTTCCAATAATTCGTATAGCAGTTGATTGATAAAAATACGTTGCGATTCGGCAGTAATGGCCAATTCCTTGGACATTTGCTTGTAATTGTACGTTAACTCAGGATTGGAGTTGAAAATATTAACAATATTCCGTATTAAATCCGACTTACGAACCTTCGTACTCGGATTTTTCTTGATTTTCTTATTTTTTTTCATTGTGTAAAGCTTTTAACGGATTTCCGGAGTAGAAATCCCAATTAAGTGTAACCCAGAAAATTATTTCCAAACAATACGTTTTGATTTTTTTCCCATTCTGCCAAAAGTCATCATAAATAAACTCAACAACGGGAGGTATATATCAAAAACAATTATCGACATAAAATAGTTTCGGCCACCAAAATGCCTGGATGCTTTGTTTATAATCAGAACCTGCCACAAAAGCCGAACCAAATACAATAAAGCAACACAAATTTTAGTAATTGGATTACCTAATATTAATAAAGCTATTAGTGATAGGTAAAAAATTCCTCTGAAAACCGGCTCAATCGATAATTTAAACTTACTGGTACTTTTGTAAAAACTGGATACCGATAAATGACGTTTCTTTTGATAAAGCCAGTCGCGAACAGTAGTTTTAGGTTCTGACCATGTTGTACCTTCGGACGATAGTTCCACCTTGGTATTGAAAGCATTAGCGTACTGATTTACAATTAAATCGTCGTCGCCTGAACGCAAATGCAGGGTTGATGCAAATCCTTTGTTCCGAAAGAAAACATTCTTATGATAAGCCATATTGCGCCCTACGCCCATATAAGGGCTACCGTGTAACGCAAAACCAAGATACTGAAGCCCGTTGAACAAGGTATCGTACGTAATTAGTTTATTAAGTACCGATTTTTTCTGCATATAAGGAGCGTATCCTAAAACGAATTCTGTACCTTGCTGAAAATTACGAGCCATACGTGCTATCCAGTTATTACCATCCGGAATACAATCGGCATCGGTAAGTAAAACCCAATCGTATTTTGCTGCTTTTATTCCCAGAGTAAGCGCCAGTTTTTTTGTACTGACATTGGTCGCACCAT
>JBLIZK010000073.1:0-2315 GCA_048859825.1 Paludibacter sp. | reverse complement strand
TTGTTCATTTTTTGGTCCGGAGCCTTCGAAATAGGCAAAAAGATAGCCCGCATAGGGTTTAGCATTTTGAGCTGCTATCTGTAAAGTAATCATTGCAAGAAGGAAGCAGAGTGTTTTTTTGTTGATTTTCATGTATTTATTGATGTTTTTTTTATGTTCGCGTCGTTTGATTATTAACATGATTTTGTATGTGCAAATTAAAGTTAATATTTTCGAAATTGATTAGACAAATAAATCAATTATGATAACAAAATTGTAATTTGAGTTGTGTTTAAAAAATCATTATCGTTTAAATTATATCGTATAAAGGCGTCGGGATTAAGCCATTTCCGTTAAATTAATGTACCTTTGCAGGGTAGAAGTATTACAGTTAAAACTTAATTGAATAAATGAAGATTTTAGTTCTAGGTGCTGGTAAAATGGGCACTTTCTTAACAGATGTATTGTGTATTCAGCACGAAGTGGCATTGTTTGATACCGATCCCCGTAGGTTGCGCTTTGTCTTTAACACCCTCAGAATGACCGAATACGAAGAAATTCGTGCATTTGAACCAGAGTTGGTCATAAACTGTGTAACACTGAAATTTACCATAGATGCATTTAAAAAAGTAGTACCTTATTTACCTCAGAATTGTATACTGTCGGATATTGCTTCGGTAAAAACAGGAATTCAGGAGTATTATGAGTCCACCGGAATGCGTTATGTGTCCACTCACCCTATGTTTGGGCCAACTTTTGCCACACTGGATAACCTGAGCACACAGAGTGCAATAATTATTTCGGAATCGGACCACATGGGCAAGGCCTTCTTTAAGGATTTGTACGGTTCGCTTCGCCTCAGGATTTTTGAATATACTTTCGATGAACATGACGAGACCATAGCCTATTCACTATCCATCCCGTTTGCCTCTACACTGGTTTTTGCCTCGGTAATGAAACCTCAGGAAGCTCCCGGTACAACATTCAAACGGCATATGGATATTGCCAAAGGTTTGCTGGGCGAAGATGATTATTTGCTTTCCGAAATTCTTTTTAATCCCTATACCCTTAACCAGGTAAGCAATATCCGTGCAGAGTTGAAACACTTAATGGATATTATTGAGCAAAAAGATACTGAGCAAATGCAACAATTTCTTCGCAAAGTGCGTTCGAATATTGCATAAGCAATAGAATTATGGACTTTTTACTTATAATCGCAGGCTTTGCAGTGTTAATAGCCGGAGCACATTATTTGGTTGATGGAGCTTCGGGTTTGGCAAAGCGTTTCAATGTGTCCGATTTGGTTATCGGGCTTACGATTGTATCGTTTGGTACTTCGGCGCCTGAATTAGTGGTGAATATTTTTGCATCGCTCGATCCATCGTCGACCGACATTGCGTTCACCAATATAATTGGGAGTAACCTCATTAACACATTTGTAATTCTGGGCATAGCTGCGCTAATATTTCCGGTACATTCGCAACGAAGTTCGCGCCGGTTCGATATGCCCCTGAATTTACTGGCGCCTATAGTGGTTATCCTTTTGCTTTTGGGTATGAATAATACCCTGAATCGTGCCGGAGGAGCTATCCTTTTGTTGTTCTTTATTTGGTTTATGTTTGTGGTTGTGCAAAAAGCCTTTAAAAATCCCGGCGAGAATTCTGCTGAGTACAAACCGGTTAAAATCTGGGTGGCGCTTATAATGATTGTCGGAGGTCTGGCCGGATTAGTGGGGGGTGCGCAATTAATAGTTCCATCGGCTACCCGAATTGCTCAATCCATGGGGGTAAGTCAATCTGTTATAGGGCTAACAATTGTAGCTTTGGGTACATCGTTGCCTGAGCTGGCTACCTCGGCTGTAGCCGCATTTAAAAAGAACTCCGATATTGCTTTAGGGAATGTTTTAGGTTCCAATATCTTTAATATTTTCTTCATTTTAGCAGTTAGTGCGCTAATAAAACCACTTCCTTCATACACGGGAGTTTACATCGATTTAGCTCTTACAGCATTGGGTGGAGCACTTTTATTGCTGTTTGTTTATATCAATAAAAAACACCTGATTTCACGACTGGCCGGAGGAATATTGGTCATATTGTATGTTGGTTTTATAATATGGACTTTATCAACACAAATTGGATGAAAATAACGTATATTTTCATTTAAAATATGTAAGTTTGCGTTTTTATACTTCATTATTTATTCTGACCAATTTTAAAAATATTTACACATGAAAAAGACAATTAATTATCTGGTTATTATGCTTGTTAGCATGCTTGCTTTCTATTCTTGTTCTTCCGAAACTGAATTCGACGAATCACTACTGATTGGTAAGTGGT
>JBLIZK010000072.1:0-5541 GCA_048859825.1 Paludibacter sp. | reverse complement strand
TTAAGAATCAGTTCATGTATCTTTGTTCAAAAAGTATTTTATAAAAATGAAAAAAATAGTTTTAGTTGCAATTCTAATTTGCAGTATAGTTACGGCAAATGCCGCATTGGTTGATATGCGCAAAGCAGGCGCCGATGCCTCTGGGAAAAAAATCAACACAGTTTTAATCAATAAAACCATTGATAAACTCCATGAAAATGGTGGTGGTACGCTCTTTTTTCCTTCCGGCAAATACCTTACCGGAGCTATTATCATGAAAAGTAATATCACCATTGAACTTGAAGCTGGTGCAACTTTACTTTTTTCGGATAATTTTGACGATTATCTCCCTTTTGTGGATGTACGTCACGAAGGCGTGTGGATGAAGAGTTTCACCCCCTTAATTTATGCTGTGGATGCCGAAAATATTACTATAAAAGGCGAAGGCAAAATTGATGGACAAGGTAAAAAGTGGTGGGTAGAGTTTTTTAAAGTAATGGTCGACCTGCGTGACAACGGAATGCGTGAGGTAAATAAATACCAATCGATGTGGGAAACTACAAATGATGTGAAAAGTATCTATGCCGAAACAAATGCAGACTATGTAAACACCTTGCAACGCCGTTTTTTTCGTCCGCCTTTTATTCAACCGGTGCGATGTAAAAATGTGAAAATTGAAGGTATTACCATCGTTAATTCTCCATTCTGGACTGTCAACCCCGAGTTCTGCGACAACGTAACCATCAAAGGAATTACCATTCATAACGAAGATTCGCCCAATACCGATGGTATTAACCCTGAGTCGTGCAGCAATGTACATATTTCCGATTGCCATATTTCGGTGGGCGACGACTGCATTACCATTAAAAGTGGTCGCGATAAGCAAGCGCGCCGTATGAATGTACCCTGCGAAAATATCACGATTACTAATTGTACCATGTTAGCTGGACACGGAGGTGTTGTTATCGGAAGCGAAATGAGTGGAAGTGTTCGAAATGTAACTATTTCGAACTGTGTGTTTGATGGAACTGACAGAGGTATCCGTCTCAAATCAACACGAGGCCGTGGTGGTGTGGTTGAAAATATCCGCGTGAGCAATATAGTAATGCGAAATATTCAACAAGAAGCGGTTATTCTGGATTTGAAGTACAGTAAAATGCCCGAAGAACCTGTTTCGGAACGTACGCCAATATTCCGCAATATTCACATCAGTAATCTTACCGGCGTGGATGTAAAAACCCCAATCTATATTCGTGGACTTGAAGAATCGCCTATTACCGATATTACTCTTACCAATATTGATATTCATCAGGCTCGTTTGAAAAGCGAATTTATCAATTGCGAACGGGTAAAGCTTACCGACGTAATGGTTGACGGAGAAAAGATTGAATTGAAATAACATTTGACTTAAAAAGTCCATTCGACAAATAAGAAACAATGATAAACACATGAAAAAACAGATTATAATTCTTGCGTTGATTTTGTTTTGCAGGGTTGCTGTACATGCTCAGACCTTCGAAACACAGTTTTCAAAACCGCTTAACCAGGTTTTAAGTGAAATTACCAACCGCTTTCAGGTAAAAATAAAATACGATGCCGATACAACCGGAAAAGTTGTTCCCTATGCCGATTTTCGTATCCGACCTTATTCGGTTGAGGAGTCGTTGACAAACGTACTTTCGTTGTTCGATTATAAGTTTGCGAAGCAGGACGAAAAAACTTATAAAATTAAGGTGTATGAATACCCTCGTCGTACACCCGATGATGGTACAAAACTTTTGGCATATCTTTCTACGCTTTACAAAGACACAACAGACTGGAATCCGCGCAAGGCCACTTTAAAAAAAGAAGTACGCGAACTATTGCAAATAGACCCTGCATTGGCTAAACGTGTGCAGGCGAAGCCAATATTGTCGAAAATACGTAAGTACGATGGCTATACTGTACAAAACTTTGCACTGGAAACATTGCCCGGATTATATGTAAATGGTTCAATTTATTCTCCGGCAAGCAAAGGGAAACATGCAGTCATTCTTTGCCCGAATGGACATTGGGCGGGCGGACGCTACAACAGCGATGAGCAAACACGCTTTTCAACACTTGCGCGCATGGGAGCCGTTTGTGTAAGTTACGATTTATTTGGTTGGGGCGAATCGGCATTGCAGGTTACAGGCACAGCACACCGTACTTCGGCAGCACACATCATACAAATTATGAATGGAATTACCATTTTAGATTACATGCTTACGCGAAAAGATATCGACCCTAAACGTGTAGGTGCTAACGGTGGTTCGGGTGGTGGCTCGCAAGTAGTATTACTCTCGGTGCTCGACGACAGATTTACAGCAGCTTGCCCGACCGTAAATTTGGCCTCTCATTTCGACGGTGGTTGCCCCTGCGAAAGCGGAATGCCAATTCAATTGGCTGCCGGAGGTACCTGTAATCCGGAACTGATGGCTACGTTTGCACCTAAACCCGTATGCGTTATTTCGGATGGTGGCGACTGGACTGCTTCAGTTCCAACCCTCGAATATCCTTATCTGCAACGTATGTATGGCTTCTATAATGCTGCAAACAAAGTTTCGAACGTACATTTACCCAACGAAAAGCACGATTTTGGAGTAAATAAACGTGCGGCAGTGTATCAGTTTTTCGCATCGGTTTTTAATCTCGATAGCAAAATGATTGATGAGAAGAAGGTAACTATTGAACCCGAAAATGTCATGTACAGCTTTGGCGAGAAAGGCGAGAAAATGCCGGTCAATGCCATTCGTGAATATAAACAGCTTGAGAAATACTTCGATAAAAAAGCGGATGCTAAAATAAACTCGGACATCGACCTCGAAAAACGCGCTCAGAGTTTTGTTGATTCTCTCAAACTCAACGACAAAGAAAAAGAAACACGTGTTTACGCCGTAATCCGTACACATATGCGTGCTGTACGCGACTGGCACAATGAACATCAGCATACAGACGTTCCTGCCGGAATAAATCCGCGTACAGGCGAAAAGCTGACTGATGTACACCGTGATGTGATTGCTTGTTCTGCCAAACCAAAGTCGGTACATGAAAATCTGATGAACGGATTACGCAAGGACTTAACCGAAGACCAGGTAGATAAAATTCTTGATTTGTACACTATCGGTAAATACCATTTTACCCTGAAAGGATTCAAGGCCATTGTGCCTGATATGACAGAAAAGGAAGAAATGTACGTGGTTCAGCAACTGAAACTTGCCCGCGAACAGGCGGTAGATTATAAAACCATGAAGGGTGAAATATCGGCCATTTTTGAAATTTACAAAGATAATATTGAACGGTATTTCAACGAAAACGGTCGTAATTGGCGGGTGATGTATAAAACCTATACTGATAAGCTAAAAGCCGAAAAAAAAGCCAAAGCGGAGGCTGTGGGTAAAGAAAAATAGTTAGCTATTAATCAGAACCTTATCAGGTTATAAAATCAAGATAATTTTGCTGATTTATAACCTGATAAGTGGCATCTGTGTAATTATCGGCAAATGCCCGTGGTGCCTTTTTATGCTTATCGCCCCACTTAAATTCAAATGCACTCACTTTATTTCCTGCTGCTTCTATTAAGTCAATTTCCTGTCCATCGTATGTGCGCCAAAAATAATGCTGAGTTTCGTCACCGCGGTTACTGAGAAGCTTAATTCGTTCGCTCATTAAGTAGTTTTCCCACAGTACTCCTATATCATTACGCACCTGAAGTGCCTTAAATTCATTTACAATCGCATTTCGTATTCCGTTGTCGTAGAAATACCATTTAGCCCCTTTCGAAATTTCTTTTCGCAGATTTCGAGAGAAGGCTCCTGCTCTGTAAATAATAAACACCTGCGACAATAAATCCAGATACCGTTCCACCGTATTCCGGCTTAGTCCAAGATGTTTGCCCAGCTCGTCATACGATACTTCACTTCCCGTCTGATAAGATATGAGCCGCAACAAATCCATCATTTTACGTGAATTTTTTACACCGTCTATCATTAAAATATCTTTCAATAAATACGAGTTTATGATGTCTCTCAGATATTCTTTTTTACGATTCAGGTTTGAAATACTGATAAGTTCAGGGTATGCCCCGTAAATTAGTCTTTCTTCCAGATTCTGCCTTGTACTCAGGGTGTTTTCCTGATTGCCAAGTTCCTGTTGACTAAACGGATGGAGCTGAAATCTCGAACTACGCCCTACTAATGGTTCGCCGGCTTTGTTTTGTAAATCAAACGACGATGAACCTGTTGCAATCACACGTATTCCCGGAACTTCATCTACTATCAGTTTTAGTTTTTTACCCACATCCGTAATGTTTTGGGCTTCATCTATCGCCAGCAAATCTATGCCGTCCAGTAGTTTACGGTAATTGGCTATCGATTGTGGTTCCAGTAGAGTAAGTGTATCGTAGTCTTCGCCATTCAAAATAAGATGATTGCCGGGAGTGTTGTTGATTATATTCCGCATTAATACGGTTTTTCCAACTCTCCTGGGGCCAAATAGCAACATAACTTTGTTGGGTTGCATTCTTTCATATATCCTGTTTTCAATTGTTCTGGTTATCATGTTGATAATCATTTAATCCGCAACAAATGTACGGTGTTTTTTCTGGTTTTGTTCTATTAATATGTAATTTTAATACTAATATATAGAATTATATAAATATATTACTATTAATAATATATTTTAAGTGAATTATTTACTATTAATTTCTTCATTAGACTGAATTAATTATTAGTTTTTTCTTCCCATAATAAAATTGAATTTAAGATGAAAAATATTGTGAAATCCTTCTTGTTGGGTACATAAATGCTTTTTTTGCGTCAAAAGATAATAACTAAAAGTAAGTAACAATGTACACTAAACAGAGAAGACTCATGGTTTGGCTAATTGTGAGTACATTATGTGTCGTTGCTCAGGCACAATCAAATGATTATAAACTCTGGTACAATAAACCGGCACAGGTTTGGACCGAAGCCCTCCCTTTGGGCAATGGACGATTGGGTGCTATGGTATATGGTAATCCAGCTCTTGAACAAATACAGTTAAACGAGGAGAATATTTGGGCAGGTAGTCCGAACAGCAACGCTAACCCTTTGGCCCTTGAGTACATTCCGAAAGTACGCGAGCTTGTTTTTGCAGGCAAGTATAGCGAGGCAGAAACCCTGGCAACCGAAAAAATCATGTCGCAAACCAACCACGGCATGCCTTACCAAACATTTGGCGATTTACGCATTTCGTTTCCGGGACATGCACGTTACACCGATTATTATCGCGATTTGAACTTAGATTCGGCCCGGGCAACAGTACGCTACAAGGTGGATGGAGTAGCATTTAAACGTGAAGTATTTACATCGTTCACCGATCAGGTCGTTATTATAAAATTATCGGCCAGTAAAAAGAAAAAAATTACGTTTAATGCACAATTAACTTCGCCTCAGCAGGATGCATTTATTGCAGTTGAAGGCAATGAAATAACCCTTAGTGGTATAACTCCTACTCATGAACGTCAACGAGGTAAAATCAAATTCAACGGACGATTAACGGCAA
>JBLIZK010000071.1:0-6440 GCA_048859825.1 Paludibacter sp. | reverse complement strand
TATGGTTTATCAATAATTGTTATTTATGTAGCGCTTGGTATACTAATTACAGTATTATTCGGAGCCAGCGCTTTAAATAGCTTATCGACAAATGCAGTTTTTAATCTGATATTTTTTGCGATGCTGGTGGTTTTTGCCATTTCGTTTTTTGGCGCATTCGAAATAACACTGCCTGCATCCTGGTCAACAAAAATCGACGCGAAAGCCGATTCAACAGCCGGATATCTGAGTATTTTATTTATGGCATTTACACTGGCACTGGTTTCATTTTCGTGTACAGGGCCAATCATCGGAACATTGTTAGTGGAAGTTTCAACAAGCGGTTCGTTACTGGCACCTGCCATAGGCATGTTTGGCTTCGCAGTAGCACTGGCCATTCCATTTACATTTTTTGCATTTTTCCCCTCGTTACTGAAACAATTACCACGTTCAGGAGGATGGTTAAATACAGTAAAAGTAGTTTTAGCTTTTATTGAACTGGCTTTGGCCCTAAAATTTCTTTCGGTGGCCGACCTGGCGTACGGCTGGCGAATACTTGATCGTGAAGTATTTTTATCGCTTTGGATAGTAATTTTCAGTTTACTGGGATTCTATTTATTAGGAAAAATCCGGTTTCCACACGATAGCGAAACAAAACATAGCAGTGTTACAGGTACTTTTATGGCAATAATTTCATTCGCATTTGCAGTATATATGGTACCCGGATTATGGGGAGCTCCACTAAAAGCAATCAGTGCTTTTACACCTCCTTTAACCACTCAGGACTTTAACTTATACGACAACGAGGTTCATGCACAATTTACCGACTATGAAGCCGGGATGCAATTTGCTGCTCAAAAAGGGCTACCTGTAGTAATCGATTTTACAGGATTTGGCTGTGTGAATTGCCGCAAAATGGAAGCATCGGTTTGGACAGATCCTGCTGTAAAAGAAAAATTCGAAAAAGACTTTGTGCTGATATCGCTTTTTGTTGACGATAAAACGGCTTTGCAGACACCGTACGAAGTAACCGAAAATGGAAAAACCCGTACCATACGTACTATTGGCGACAAATGGAGTTACCTGCAAAGAGTGAAATTTGGTGCCAATGCACAACCGTTTTATGTAATGCTCAACACAAATGGAACACCTATACACAAAGCGTATACTTTCGACGAAAGTCCTTCAAATTTCCTGAAATGGTTGAATTCCGGTAAAAAATAAAAAAAGCTGTCGGCGCAAATTGACCGACAGCTTTTTTTTCAGTAGTGATCCCGGCGGGATTCGAACCCACGACCCACGCCTTAGAAGGGCGTTGCTCTATCCAGCTGAGCTACGAGACCAATATCTGAGCACTTATGTAAAAGAATAATCTTACAAAAGCGCTGCAAAAGTAGTGTATTTTTCGGAATTCTGCAACATTAAAACCAACTTTCTCGTGTTTGAAGAGGCATTATTGCTGTTTTTTTGCTAATATTGCAGTTCCAAATTAACATGGTGTAAACAATTGACTATTCCCGGTAAACATTTGTACGTTAATACATACCGTAATAGGTTCAACTTACATCATTATTAAATAAATACATAAAAAACTAACTGAATGAAAGTATTAAAATTTGGCGGAACATCCGTAGGTTCTGTCAATGGCATTCTAAGTGTCAAAAAAATTGTCGAGGAACAATCTGAACCTGTAATCGTAGTAGTATCAGCATTTTCGGGGGTTACCGACCAGCTTTACAAAATGTCGGGATTGGCAGCAAGTGGCGATGAATCGTATATGAGTGAATATCAGCAAATGATGGTACGTCACAACGAAGTGATTGAAACACTCGTAGCCGATTACAACAGACCGGAAGTAAAAAAACAGGTAGCAATTCTCTTCAACGATTTATCCAATCTTTTACGAGGCATTTTTTTGATTAAAGACAATTCCGTAAAAATAGTGGATACACTGGTTAGTTTTGGCGAAGCTATTTCGTCGGTTATCATAGCCGGAAGCATAGAGAACGCCATTCACTTAGATTCAAGGAAATTTATTAAAACGGTGAATCAATTCGATAAACACATTGTGGATTTCGAAAATACCAACCGTCTTATTGCCGAAGCATTTGCTAACAACACAAAAACAGTTGTTTGTGGAGGATTTATAGCGACTGACACCCATAGTAACAACATTACCAATCTGGGTCGCGGAGGTTCTGATTATACTGCTGCTATTCTGGCAGCAGCACTTGATGCTAAATCGCTGGAAATATGGACGGATGTTGATGGGTTTATGACTGCCGATCCACGCATTATTTCAAACACATATGTAATTGATAAACTGAGTTTCATTGAGGCGATGGAACTATGTAACTTTGGCGCCAAAGTAATATATCCGCCTACAATATTCCCGGTTTTTCACAAACAAATACCGGTATTAATTAAAAATACCTTTAATCCATCGGCACCCGGCACTTTTATCAGCAAGGATAAAACCACCGAAAAAGCGAAAGCCATTAAAGGAATATCATCTATCAACGATACATCGCTTGTAACCGTACAGGGATTGGGTATGGTAGGCGTAATCGGAGTGAACTTCCGTATTTTTAAAGCGCTAGCTAAAAACGGGATCAGTGTATTTTTTGTTTCGCAGGCATCGTCCGAAAACAATACATCAATAGGTGTAAAAAATGCTGACAGTGCAATGGCTGTTAAAGTACTGCAGGAAGAATTTGCAGTTGAAATAACACAGGGCGAAATTGACAACATCACTGCCGAAGACGATCTGGCTACTGTAGCTATTGTTGGCGACAATATGAAACGCACACCGGGAATTGCCGGAAAACTATTTGGCACTCTCGGGCGCAACGGTATTAATGTGGTTGCCTGTGCTCAGGGAGCTTCCGAAACCAATATATCTTTTGTAACGGATAGAAAATCGCTCCGAAAAGCATTAAATGTTATTCATGATTCGTTCTTTCTTTCCGACTATCAGGTTCTGAATATATTCCTTATCGGCACAGGAACTGTAGGTGGAAGTTTATTGGAGCAAATTAAACAACAGCAACCCAAACTAATGTCGCACAATGGGTTAAAAGTGAAAGTTGTGGGCATTGCCACTTCTAAAAAAATGCTTTTCGACCGAAACGGCATCGATCTAAACAATTACAAGGCTTTACTAGCATCAGATGGTATAACCGCTTCGGCTCAAAGTATTTGTAACGAAATATTGCAAATGAATATTTTCAATTCAGTATTTGTTGATTGTACTGCCAGCGAAGAAATTGCAGGCATCTATCAATCACTGATTGAAAACAATATTTCGGTGGTAACAGCTAACAAAGTTGCAGCATCGTCAGATTATTCAAGTTACCTGAAACTGAAAGAAACAGCGCGTCGAACCGGCGTAAAATTCCTGTTTGAAACCAATGTAGGAGCAGGTTTACCAATCATTAATACGATGAACAGCCTGACTAATAGTGGCGATACCATTTTAAAACTTCAGGCAGTTTTGTCGGGGACATTGAATTTTATTTTCAACACCATAAGTACTGAAATACCACTCAGCAAAGCTATATTAATGGCAAAAGAAGCCGGATTTGCAGAACCCGATCCACGTATCGACCTGAGTGGTAAAGATGTAATCCGCAAATTAGTAATACTTGCCCGCGAGGCCGGCTATGTAATTGAGCAATCGGAAGTTCAGAAAAATCTGTTTGTTCCTGACAAATATTTTGAAGGTAACCTGGAAAGTTTCTGGAATAATATTTCTGAACTGGACGAAGAGTTTGAACAGAAGAGAGCACAATTGGCCGAAGTTGGCAAACGTTGGCGCTTTGTAGCCACTATGGAACAGGGTAAATGTAACGTTGGACTTCAGGAAGTGGATAGCATGCATCCGTTTTACGATTTACAGGGCAGCAACAATATTGTATTGATTACGACCGAGCGTTATAACGAATTTCCGATGATGATAAAAGGATACGGTGCTGGTGCCAGTGTAACAGCCGCCGGCGTATTTTCCGACATTATAAGTATTGCAAACATTCGATAATGCTTAAAATCTGGTTCTACTTTTTGATTTTGGCAAGCGTGCTGTATGGTTGCAATAAACCCACAGCACAATTGCCTGCTAATAAAGTCTTAGCAACCGACTCCCTGAAAGAAGGGCTTATGGCCGCAAATGAACTTTTAATAGCAGGAGAAGATAGTATTTTAGCCACTTTGACGAAAACCCGGTTTAGCATTATGAAAAAATCGGAAATGGGCTTTTGGTATTCTGTTTCATTGCACTCAAAAGTTGGTGACACTATTAAATTGTTAGAAACATGTACTATAAAATACAAATTATATACGCTCGACAAAGAACTGTTAACTGAAAAAACAGAAAAAATAATTTTAGGCAAGAAACAAACAATAACAGGAATAGAAGAAGCTATTAAACTTATTAAAACAGGCGATAAAGTTGAAGCCCTTATACCCTGGTATTTGGCGTATGGAATTAAAGGCGATGGCGAGAACATCGGAGCTTATACATCGGTTTACGCCGAAATTGAACTCAGACGGTAACGGCTTTTGTTATTATTATTATGGAATGTGTGTTATTTATCATTCTTAACTTTTTGATTTAAAAGAATAATCAGATATTTGTATCCTGAATTAACGCCTGTAAAGGGCAAATTAACAAGCATCCGCAGTGTAACTTATGAAACTATTAAAAAAACTTTTCACCCTCACCATTATTATTGCAGCATTTTCATCATGTATTGACGAAGTTACGTATGCAGATCAATTAAAAGACGAACAGAAACTAATCTCAAAGTTTATTTCGCGCAATAATATAAAAGTTGTCAAAACAATTCCTTCAACATTCCCATGGCCTGAAAATGTATACTATAAAACATCTTCGGGTTTATATTTCCGCCTTGAAGAACAGGGAGACAGCATAGATTCGCTTGTAGTTGAAGACAACGATAAAATCATTATGCGCTATATTCGGTATACACTTAATGAAGAGGCAGACACCTCATATTACGACAATACGGTAGCCAATGCCTTTCCGGTTGAATTTAACTACAACGATTTAACATCAACAACAGCCTGTGAAGCCTGGCACGAAGCGGTATCACTTATGAAATACAACAATTCTGCGGCTAAAATAATTGTATATTCAAAATTAGGTTTCGAAGATGATGAATCAAGTGTGATTCCTTACGGATATGATATGCGCATAAAAATCAGAAAATAAACAGAAAAGTAATGACATTAATAAAATCAATTTCGGGCATACGCGGCACTATTGGCGGCAAATGTGGCGATGGATTGAATCCGGTTGATATTGCCCGTTTCACGGCTGCATATGCCACATTAATCGGACGTAATAACGACAGTCAGGCTAAAAAAATTGTGGTGGGTCGCGATGCTCGCATTTCGGGTGAGATGGTCGACAAAATTGTAGTCGGGACATTATTAGGAATGGGCTTCGATGTTATCAACATCGGCTTGGCAACTACTCCTACTACAGAAATTGCCGTTACAATGGAAAACGCTGCTGGTGGTATAATACTAACTGCAAGTCACAATCCCAAACAGTGGAATGCTCTGAAACTCCTGAACAATAAAGGTGAATTTTTAGATGCAAAAGCAGGTGAAGAGGTATTAAGGATTGCGGAGGATGAATCGTTTCAGTTTGCTATGGTGGATGAAATCGGGAAAGAGTACATTAACGACACCTATACAAAAAAACATATTGAGAGCGTTTTAAACCTTCGCTTAGTGGATGTAAATAGCATTCGCGAAGCGGGATTTTCGGTAGCAATTGATTGTGTTAATTCAGTTGGCGGCGTAGCTATACCTGCATTACTTGATGCTCTGGGAGTAAAAACCGTTCATAAACTATTTTGTGAACCTAACGGACAATTTCCACACAACCCGGAACCACTTCCGGAACATCTAACAGAAATTGCCGGATTGATAAAAGAAACAAAAGCCGATGTTGGTTTTGTTGTTGACCCGGATGTAGACAGGCTGGCTATCATCTGCGAAGATGGCTCCATGTTTGGGGAGGAATACACGCTGGTGGCCATTGCCGACTATGTATTGCAACATACTCCGGGAAACACTGTATCGAACTTAAGCTCTACCAGAGCATTAAGAGATATCACACAGAAACATAAGGGCACTTATACCGCAGCTGCCGTTGGCGAGGTGAATGTTGTAACCGCTATGAAGGCAACAAATGCTGTAATTGGAGGTGAAGGAAACGGAGGTGTAATTTACCCTGAGAGTCATTATGGACGCGATGCTCTTGTAGGAATAGCATTATTTCTGACAATGATGGCAAAAGCCAAACAAAAAGTAAGCGAAATCAAACTGAGTTTGCCCGAATATGCCATCTCAAAGAATAAAATTGAACTTACTCCGGAAATTGATGTGGATAAAATCCTTGAAACCGTTAAACAAACACACAGTATGTATGA
>JBLIZK010000070.1:0-7322 GCA_048859825.1 Paludibacter sp. | reverse complement strand
GGTAAAATAGGTGTATAGCGTGCGGCGTCCTTTTTTCGACGCTTCAGCAATATCGTTCATGGTAACCTCTTTTTTGCCGTGGAGGGCAAAAAGTTCGCGGGCAACTTCAATGAGCATCTTTTTGGTATTCGTCATTTTTTTTGACATAGCACTTAAAAACAGTTTAGCGCAAATTTAAGTAAATTATTTTAATTTCTGATGTGTACTGTACTGCAAGTATGCGTTTAAAACAGCCGAAATATATATTTGTTGTCAAATAGCCGAAAAAAAGAAAGGTTGTCTCCCGACAACCCAATCCTTATTAACCTTAAATCTAATACCATGAAAAACACGATGCAAAGATATAGCTAAAAAATATGTTATACAACATGTTTTTCGGGTAAAATCGCCTCGTTGACATTATTTAACACTACTCGGATACTGAGTATTTACTCCATATTTGTGAGCGGCCTATCCAACCCTTTTTATCTAATGAACCTCTTACGGTTAATTTACCAGTTGCTACATCGTAGCTAATATGGCAATTGTATATTTTGCCTGTTGCGGGGTCGAGTATGGTTCCACCGGTTAATACATCGTTGCGTAGCGACATATTGTTTATTATCAATAATCCGGTTATGGGTTTATTGTGGTTTTTTCCTTCGCATTCAGTACACAGTCGGGCAGAGTCTTTAAAAAGTTTTTCTATTTTGCCATAATACTTGCCGTTGGTGGCTTTAAAAATAAATACAACCGACTTTTCGGTGCCGTCTTTGTCGTCAATGGTTTTCCAGTGACCAGTAATCTTTTCAATTTGTGAGAAGGCTGAAAGTTGGAAAATAATCAGTATTAGCGTTGTTAGTAATGTTTTTGACATATTCATATTTTATTATCTGTAGACAAAGATATAAAAATAGTACAAAAAAGCGAGTTTTATTGAATAATATATTGCTAAAAAGAACAAGAGGATAGTTTCATCAGAAAACTATCCTCTTGTTATGTAGCGGGAACGAGAGTTGAACTCGTGACCTCCGGGTTATGAATCCGACGCTCTAACCAACTGAGCTATCCCGCCATTTCTCGAAAAGCGGTGCAAAGATAGTTATTTTGTACTATTGAAACAAGCGTTTGTAGGCTAAACTGTGTAAAAAAATTGTAATTGTGTATACATGCGTTTGTAATGAGTTGATAATTAATAATGTTTGTATGCAGGTTTTTGGTGGATATGTTTTTGTGGAAATGATAAAAGCTAAAATTCGAACCGTATTTATTGCTTACGGTAAGGATATCAATAATTTTGAATGCTAAACAAACTTAATTGCGACTTAAAATGTTATTTATATTCAAAATAAACAGCTGTTTATGTTGCTATTTCCGGTTTTTTTCCGAAATTTGTACGCTAATTTATTTAAACTGATAAACTAATAATGAACAGTAATGAAAAATGGCAGGGAAAGCCTGCCGGCCGTGATGGTAAACCATTTGAAAAACGCGAAATGAAGTCAATTTTAAGAGGCTCAAAAACCCCTTCAAAATTTGGCGGTGAAAATGAAAATCGCAATTATAACCGAACTGACAACAACAACCGTTTTGAAAGCCGCGATGGCAACTCAACGGGAGGAGAAAAAAGGAGATTTGAGTCACGCAGTGGCAATAGCTATGGAAACAACAATGGCGAACGCAGACCTTACGATGGTGAGCGTCGTTCATTTAATAGCAACGATGGCGAACGTCGTTCATTCAATAGCAGTAACAGTGGCGAGCGTCGTCCGTATGATAACAACCGTGAACGCCGTCCGTACGATGGAAATAGCGAACGTCGCCCTTACGATGGCGAGCGTCGTTCATTTACCAGTGGTAACAATGGTGAACGTCGTTCATTCAATAGTGGAAACAGTAGCGAACGTCGTCCCTACGATAACAACCGTGAGCGTCGTCCGTATGGTGGCGAACAGCGCCCTTATAGCAACAGAGACGAAGACAACCGTCCAAGATTACGTCCAAGAACCCGCACAAACGATCATGTTGATGGTAACCGACTTACCATTAAAAAACCGGGCGAAGGTCAGTTGACCGACTTTGTGGAATATCGTTTTGACAATCAGAATGATACCCCGAAATTCCGCAAGCCAATGCGCAAACAGCACGATGGTAACTACAATCCGAATGCAAAATACAGCACAAAAAAACAGCTTGAATACCGTAAAAATACGGTTGATTTAACTCAGCCTGTTCGTTTAAATAAATTTTTGGCCAATGCAGGTATTTGTTCACGTCGTGAGGCTGATGAATTTATTCAGGCGGGTGTAATCTCGGTAAACGGTGAAGTTGTAAATGAACTGGGTACCAAAGTAATGCATACTGATAAAATTATGTTCCACAACCAACCGGTTCGTTCGGAGCGTAAAGTGTATTTGTTGTTAAATAAACCCAAAGATTGTGTTACTACATCAGAAGATACGCATGACAGACTGACTGTGCTTGATTTGGTAAAAAATGCATGTAGTGAGCGTATTTACCCTGTTGGACGTCTTGACCGTAATACCACCGGTGTTATTTTATTGACTAACGATGGTGACCTCGCATCAAAACTGACTCACCCAAAATTCGAGAAGAAGAAAATTTACCACGTTGCGCTTGATAAAGCTCTTGAAGCAAAGGATTATGAGGCTATACTGGCCGGTGTGGAGCTTGAAGATTTTAAAATTGCAGCCGATTCGCTCGAATTTGTGAAAGATGGCGATTTCAAACAGGTTGGTATCGAAATTCATTCAGGACAGAATCGCGTAGTGCGTCGAATTTTTGAAAAACTGGGATACAAGGTATTACGATTGGATCGTGTGTATTTTGCGGGTCTTACTAAAAAGAATTTACCTCGCGGTAAATACCGTTTCCTGAACGAACGCGAAGTAAATATGCTTAAAATGGGAGCCTACGAATAAGTAAATTTTCATGCTAAATAAACTAAACTCTGTCGGATAATGGTCTGGCAGAGTTTTTTTATTTGAATATAATAGGGTAAATTTGTATTCAAACAATTGAGAGCAAAAACTCAATAGGAATTAATTGAAAGCTAGCAGTATGAATGTGCTAATTGCCGGAGGTACAGGGTTTATTGGTACTTATCTTATGAAGCGGTTCGAGTCCGACGGTCATATGGTGAGTGTAGTGTCGCGCGGTACCGGGCAGGTGAACTGGCAACTTAACTCATTGGTCGAAGCGTTGAAAACAACTGATGTGTTGATTAATCTGGCAGGCAAGAATATTAACTGTAGGCACAATAATTCAAATAAGGAACAAATACGTAATTCCAGAATTGATACCACCCGCTTGCTCGGCGAAGCAATAGTATTATCGGATAATAAGTCGTTGATTTGGTTCAATGCCAGTGCGTCGGCTATTTATGCTCCCGGTTTTGGAAAACCCAATACTGAAACGAAATTTGTGTTGGGTAATTCTTTTTTATCCAAAACAGTGGTCGATTGGGAAACTGAGTTTTTTGCATGCAAATTAAAGCATGTTAGGCAGGTTGCTCTGCGTACTGTGGTGGTTTTAGGTGCCGGAGGTGGTGCTTTTGTTCCTCTTAAAATATTGAGTAAAACAGGTTTGGGAGGTAACTTAGGCTCAGGAAAACAGTTGTTTAGCTGGATTCATATAGAAGATTATTACCGGGCAATATTGTTTCTGATTGAAAATAGCACACTGAAAGGCGCGGTAAACTTATCGTCGCCCGGAATTATTTCGCAAAGTGGATTTATGAAGCTAATGCGCAAGTATTCCGGAATGCCTTTGGGCTTGCCTGCTCCGGCTTTTTTTGTGAAAATTGCTGCAGCTGTCATAGGTACTGAGTCTGCTTTATTGCTTGATTCAGTCAATGAGTTTCCGGAAGTTTTGTTGAGCAATGGTTTTCAGTTTTTATATCCGGATGCTGAAAGCGCAATTGCTGATTTATTGAAGAAATAAGAATGAAGAAAGGAATTTTACACAGGTTTTGGCGCGTTTTGCGCACTATAATAATTGTTTTTTTTGTGGGAAGTGTAAGTTGGGTGATTTTGGCAGCATTTATTCCGGTATATGTTACGCCGCTCATGTTTATTCGGAGTGTGGAAGCTATGGTCGATGGGAACGCGCCTGTAAATGAAAAAACATGGGTGCCTTTATCTGAAATATCACCTAACATGGTGCAGGCTGTGGTTGCCTCGGAGGACAATTTATTTTTAGAACACAATGGTTTTTCAATTGACGATATTTTTAAAGCTGTAGAGCATAATAAAAAGGGGAAACGCATACGGGGTGGAAGTACCATATCGCAACAAACGGCTAAAAATGTTTTTCTCTGGCCCAACCGTTCTTATGTGCGAAAGGGGCTTGAGGCCTACTTTACGGTACTTATTGAGCTGATATGGTCAAAAGAACGCATTATGGAAGTGTATTTGAATATTGTTGAAACCGGCACTGGGGTTTATGGGGTAGAAGCCGCATCACAAAAATTTTTCAATAAAAGCGCTGCAAAACTTACAAAATCGCAGGCGGCATTAATAGCGGCAAGTTTACCAAATCCCCGCAAATTCAAAATTGATAATCCATCCTCGTATATGTTGAAGCGCAAAGCCAAAATTCTATCGGTAATGCGTAATATACCTAAAGTTAAGTTTAATACTGAAAAAGACAAAGAATGATACAATTTC
This sequence comes from Paludibacter sp., assembly GCA_048859825.1. Lineage (GTDB taxonomy): Bacteria > Bacteroidota > Bacteroidia > Bacteroidales > Paludibacteraceae > Paludibacter. The sequence continues at coordinate 2,655 of JBLIZK010000070.1, read as the reverse complement.
AGGATTGGGGTGAAGTACCGTATAATGAAGCATGGGAGCGACAGGAGCAAATTTTCAGCCAAACGATAGATAGAAAATTACAGGGAAAGGCTACAGAAAATACAATGATTTTTTGTGAGCATCCGCATGTATATACATTGGGTAAAAGTGGCGATGAGCATAACCTGTTAATTGATTATATTCAAATGCAGGCGGCAGGAGCACAATTTGTAAAAACAAACCGGGGAGGCGACATTACTTATCACGGTCCGGGTCAAATTGTAGGCTATCCGGTTTTCGATCTGAATTCTTTCAATATAGGGCTTAAAAAATACATTGAATTACTTGAGGAGGTAGTTATACTGACATTGAAGGATGTGGGTATATATGCCGAACGCTTTCCGGGTGCAACCGGTGTTTGGTTGGATGTTGGAAAACCCTCAGCCCGGAAAATATGTGCCATAGGAGTTCGTAGCTCGCGTTTTGTGACTATGCATGGTTTTGCTTTGAATGTAAATACAGACCTGACTTATTTTTCACATATTAACCCCTGTGGCTTTGTTGATAAGGGTGTTACATCAGTTCAGAAAGAACTTGGGCACAGTGTGGATGTGGAGATGATTAAGTCGAAACTAAAGCTTAGCTTTCAGCAGGTGTTTTTAATCCAAAAATAAATTCATAATTTTGATTTGTAGCATATAATATTTATAAAAATGATAAAAAGAAATTTGATAGCCTCGTTGCTGTTAATCAGTTTGTTGGTAAATGCAGCTGATACCAAAACTTTTCGGATTACAAAAAATCTCTCTATATTTAATTCTGTTTTTCGGGAACTCGATGCATTTTATGTTGATACGCTTGATTATGATAAAATGACCAATAATGCGATTAATCAGATGTTGTCGCGTTTCGACCCTTATACAGTGTATATCCCGGAAAAACAAACTGACGACCTGAAATTTATGACTACCGGAGAATATGCCGGAATTGGTGCCTTGATCGGGAAAAACGGGAAAGATATTTATGTTACTGAACCATACGAAGGTATGCCGGCTCAACGAAACGACATTAGAGCAGGTGATATTATTCTGGAAGTAGATGGCAAAAATGTCTCAGCTTTATCAGGAAGCGACGGAAGTGCTTTGCGGAAAGGAACTCCAGGCACAACGATACGTATTAAGTTGCAACGAATTGGGTATTCAAAACCCTTAGTCAAAGAATTTGTCAGAGAGAAAATTCAAATGAATCCGGTGACATATTCGGCGCTTGTAGCTCCCGGAGTAGGATTTGTGCAATTAAGTGATTTTACTGATAAGTCGGCTATGGAGATAAAACTGGCTGTGAACGATTTAATTAAGAAACATCAGATTGAGTCGCTCGTACTTGATTTGCGCAATAATGGTGGTGGTTTGATAGATGAAGCAGTAAAGATTTTGGGTTACTTTTTACCCAAAGGTACTGAAGTCGTACAAACCAAAGGCAAACTTCAGTCGTCTGACAGGGTGTATAAAACACCTACCGAACCACTATACCCTGCTATGCGATTAGCGGTATTGGTAAATCGTTCTTCGGCGTCGGCCTCCGAAATTGTGGCCGGAGCTGTGAAGGATTTAGACAGAGGTATTATTATTGGTGAACGTACTTTCGGAAAAGGACTTGTACAAAGCATACGTAGTGTCGGTTATGGAGGCTTTTTAAAGGTCACTACAGCTAAGTACTATATCCCGAGTGGCAGGTGTATCCAGGCGATTGACTACAGCCATCGTAACGAGGATGGTAGTGTTGGGCGTGTACCGGATAGTTTAATTTCGGAATTCAAAACAAAAAACGGACGGATTGTACGTGATGGTGGGGGGGTAGAACCGGATTTTCTAACCACCGATAACCGAAAAATGAATATTGCGTATTATCTGTATGCACAAAATTTGTATTTTGATTATGTAAATAATTTTGTGCCTAAAAATCCAACAATTGCTACTCCTTCGGAATTCAAACTATCGGAGAACGATTTTAGTAATTTCAAAACTTATCTGGTCGATAAAAAATTCAGTTATGTGACCGAATCCGAGAAAATGTTTGATGAATTTATGGAATTAGCAAAATCCGAAGGTGTTGATAAATATGCCGGTGCTGAAATGGATTCGCTAAAAATAAAACTGAAACCGGATATTCAGAAAAATATTGATGCCAATAAAGGAGATATTGAGGAATTGTTAAGTCTGGAAATTATCAAACGTTACTATTTCCAGAAGGGTGAAATTGAGTTTTCGCTCAAAAAAGATGAAGAACTGAAAATGGCAATTGCCAAGCTAACTGATATCACTGAGTACAATACCACTTTAAATATAAAGTAAACGCCTGCTAGATAGGCTTGTAAATGCAAAATCATTTATGAGCATTATAGGTAGGTAATTATATAAATTATACAGTAGTTTAATCGTATGAGTAATAGTTTAATCGCAGAAAAAATTCGCACATTAATGGCCGACCGTAATGTGGATATTGATGACCTGGCACAACGCTCGGGACTAAAAAAGGAAGCCATTGAAACCATTTTGAATGACAATAAGATTCCCTCATTAGCACCTATCATTAAAATAGCGCGTGCTTTGGGTGTTCGCCCCGGCACATTTCTGGACGATTCAGAACATCTTGGTCCCGTAGTAAATAGAAAAA
>JBLIZK010000069.1:0-12809 GCA_048859825.1 Paludibacter sp. | reverse complement strand
GTGCCGTTTGCCGTTAAAAAACGCATTCGCGCCTTTATTGGGTTTGTACTCGTGTTCATGTAGTTAAACCGTAATGCGTATACTTGTGCTAAGCCAGTGTTTATTGTCCATTGAATGGAATTGTTTTTACCTTTTCCTAATTTAATACCATCTTTCTTTCTCACAACTACTTTTTCGAATTTACCTTTCAGTAAAGCGCTTTCTGCTTCATAGATTATACTTTTACGAGCATTTTTATCTTCAGGTAATAACTCTTTGGGTGTTTTATCCAATACCAAAGTATCGACTTTATGCCAGCTCCAGCTACTTTGTTGTTGAATTGGGACTGTGATTGCATTGTTTGCTGTGGCTATGGCTATAGCTGATATTAATGCTTGTCCGGCCTTTACTTCCGGGAAGGAAAGTGTTAGTTTTCCACCCTTAATATTTGCATAAACCACTTTTTTCAATGCATTGTCGTGACCACTTTCGGCCCAAATATCCAAGTCGTTCAATACAACAGAATCATTCACTGCCACATCAAAAATACGCAGACCTTCGCAGTCGGTCTTTTCACTTCCTCCTGTACCATGCCAGGGTTCGGTAAAATAAAGCTCTATACGATAGTTGCCATCAGGGAGAGGAAATGTAAAATTGAGTTTATGCCGACCATAACGGAAATTACCAAAAAGTGACCAGTCTTTTGTGCCTTTAATCGGATCGTATGTCAAACGTTGACTTGCCAGGTATGGATGAAGGTTTTTAAAGTCATTTGTCCACGATTTTGAAAATGCAGTATCGTCTTTCATCCACAATTGTCCATATTCATCTTTATATTCGTCGCCTCCGCAATTCAAACGGTATAAGTATTTATAGCCCGGCTTGGCTTTTAAAACTCCGTTTTCCTGTGTATACAATGCATTAAAATGAGGTGCTTTTTCGAGATTTTTGAGAATTATTACATCTTCGGTTACCGCCTTACCTCCATAATAGCCAACTGCACGCAGTACATTGTACCGGATATCCCGATGTTCCCACATAAAGTGCGAACCTCGGCCGTTATTTTTCTTTTTACCAAGATAAACCGAATCGATGGCATCGTTGTACAGTTTTACACTATCACAGTTGCTGTATGCTTCTACTGTTGCTCTTGTTCGTTTTGTAAAGCGGTTTGGCCATGTGTGCGATATTATATATAGCATTGGTTCTTTACTGGCAGGTACATAATTGGCTTTATATAAATAGTAGGCATCTGTAGGTTCCTCCCACGGAGTTACCAGACCTTTATGGTTAAATGGTCCCACCTTGTCAATTGTTCGGTGTGCTTCATCTGGCTGACGACGGCCGGGATTATCGTGGGAGCTATATATCCACTGAAATTGACCGCATACACTATCTTTTACTGACTCAGCCAGTTTTATTTTTGTTTCAAGTACTTTGCTGGCACGACTTTCGGTCCATGCCCCGTTTAAATTAAGATCAACTTTCTCAGTATGATAACCTATTGAGCGCCATGCTCCATATTCGCCATTTAACAGTTGATTTTTTTGTGAGAGTTCATTGTTGTATTTTTCCAAAACTCCCGAATTATAGGTGCCACTCCAGTTTTGTACTACATCCCAATCGGTACCTGTGCCTCCATTACATGTTGTAATTACTCGCATTTTATTGGCAGTTGGGTCCATTTCACGAATAATATTGCTGCATTCTTCGGCAAAATCAGTGGGTAGTACGCTTTCATTTTGTAAGCCCCACATAATTACGGAAGGCGAATTGCGTCGTTCCTTTACCCATTGACGTAAAAGCATTTTAAAATTGTTCCGGAACTCGGGAGTATCGTACCACACATGCGCCGATAGTTGGGTCCAGAATAATATGCCGTTTTCGTCGAGTAGTCTTTGGTATTCAAGGTTGTGTGGTTGGTGGGCATCGCGAAATGCATTGAAGCCTGCTGCGCGTATTTGTTTTACCCGGGCGCTAACCTGTTCCGGTGAAAAGGCATGCGACTGCCCAAACTGATGTTCGTATTCGCATGTGCCGTTGATAAATACAGGCTTGTTATTCAGGTAAAAACGACCATCATTGTCATTGCGTTTTACGGGCCAACTTATGGTACGTATACCAAAGTCGGTTGCTATTTCATCGGTAGTAACATTATTTCCACGTTTAATCATGGAGGCTAACTTATACAAATATGGCTTTTCAATACTCCAACGTACAGGATTTTGAATGGCTGAGTGCTGACGAATTGTTTTTGTTTCGCCAGCATTCAGGCTCACTTTTTCAGCTAAACGAAACACGGCCTGACCATCTTCGTTATTTAATTTATTCACCAATTCCAGTTCAACAGGCTCCGTTGAATAGTTTTTTAACTCCGTTTCAATGTACACTGTATCAGCATTGTCGTTGTGCCAAATATGAACACCAAATGGTTCGATGCGCACTTTGTCTGTAATCTCGAGAATAACGGGACGGAAAATACCCAATGGCTGAGAACCTTCGCTAAATCCCCATTCGGAAGAGCACCCGCCGCAAACCCACGGCATGTCAGCTATCATTTCGGGGTGTTCGGCAACAACGGTTAATGTGTTTAATTTACCCGGTTTTATTTCTTTGCTTACATCAAGCGTTTTTGTCGTACGTCCACTCGGGAAACGTGTATACGTTTTGCCGTTGAGTGTCACTGTAGCGTATGTTCCTACGCCTTCAAAACGGATAAAGTACTGTTTGTTTGCTTCGGCAGCAGGAGCTGTAAAAGTTTTAGTATAGGTAGCAGTCCCGTGTAGATTTCCATGTGTGAGTTGCCTGTAACCATAATAGTCGTCCCAATTATGCGGGATATTGACCTTGAAAGTATCTTTATCCATCCAGGTTTTCCAACCGGTATTCAGGTTAACGATATTTCGTCGTTGTTTTAATTCCGGCTCGGGAAAATGCAATGCTGAACGTCCCATTGGTTTGCTTGTGGCAACGGCAATACCACGTTGATCGTTTTTGTTGACTGCACAGTAAAAATGATATACAATTCCTTTGTGCTTAACTACATAGCTTTTGTGAGCAAACAAGTTGTCGTAACCTTTAGAAGGTATAATTAAGTCAGAGCCCTGCCAATCGTACCAGTGAATCAGATCGTAACTACACGCAAAAGTGTTGTAGGCTTTGTAGGGTTTATTGGCGTTGAATGCAGAAAAGTAGAACATTACGTACAAATCACCGATTTGCTGAATTTGAGCATCGCCTGTAATCATACCCTGAATTTCATGTCCAAATACCGGATTTCCTGGGTAACGAGTCCATTTCTTCATGTCTTTGGAAGTGGCAATGCCAATACGTTCGCCCTTCAGTTTAGTCTCGGGATGTATGCCACCAGCGTTGTAATACATTACAAAGGGTTCTCCCAGAGTTTTTTTTCTATCCCAATAAATGGTGCTTTTGTATTGAGTAAGGTTTTCAAACCATTGAGCATCTTTGTCTTTTATTGATAAAATTGGATTTACGGCCGACTCCCATTCAAGGGCTTTCCCTATATTTTTTTTCGATGTCCATGCTAATCCTATACTTAGCGGGCCTTTTTCATAGCCACTGTTTTCGCCACCAATATATGTCATCCAGTATTTACCTTTCCAGGTTTGCAATTCGTAGCTTCCACCCCAGGTCATGTCCGGTAATGCCGGAAAACCACCGCGTTGACTCTGATCCCATGTCCCGTTTTTAAATGATAATAATCGTCCAAGGCTTTTCCATCTAAGTAAGTCATCGCTTGTGGCCAACCACGTTTCATATCCACGACCATCAGTACCGGTTTTCCCATTGTAAATTACATAGGTCATATACCACTTATTGTTGTGTTGAAAAACCGTTGGACAGTCGATTTTGTAATTGTTATTGTCAGGAGCTATTACCAAACCGAATTTATAGGGTGTTTTAACCTGCTCGTAAATTTCAGCCATTTTTTGTTGCGAAACCTCCTGAGCATTCGTAAATATACAAATCAGAAGTAAAACATGTGTAAAAATCTTTCTCATTCCTCAAATCCATTTGTTCGTTGTGTTTTGATGACGTATATCTATTCATTTTGTAATAAAAGAGTCCCTGTATTTTACCAAGGTATCATACAGGGACTCTACAACCGTTCAAGGTTGCATACATGGTTAAGGTGTGAATTATTTCATCAGAAAGTAGATGTAATTATCACCTTCTTTGTTAATTTCGGAGGTTCCCATCCAGCTGGTTATTATTTCCGGGTAGCACGACATTATATAGTCTTCCATTTTTTTTACATTATATACAGTTTGAAGCTGATATAGTATTATCATTCTTTCCCATTCAGCTTCTTGTAGATAATTGTTAAAAATTTCTTGTGGTTCTGCACCGGTGATGCCTCCTTTTATAATGTGATATGTTTTCGAAAATGATATATAACTGGATTTGTAATTCCTTACCATATCGTTAAAACTTAGTGAAGCTCTAAGTTCAAATTCAACTCTTTTACCTGAAAATTCGATTCCCATATATTTAAAATTCATATTTTCTGCTTTTTAACGATTGTATTTACCTGTTTTATAAAGATTACAACACTCATCCCTAATTATTAGAGATGAGTGACGTTTTTTATTCCAGTGTGAATTCACCTACAAAATTGGTATTGCTATAACTAATACGAATAGTATAGTCATCGCTTTCCCAACTGCTCATGTCGATATCCAGACTGGTTTGTGTGTATGTACTTATCTGGCGTTGATACATAAGCATGTTATTCGAGTTGTAAACTGCAATAATCATTTTGCGTACTAATACATCGAAACTTAATGTCAATGTGTTTGCGTCGGTGTATGCGTAGATAGGTACGTTAAAATCACTTGAATAATTTGTAGTTAATGAACTTGAGAGATACATTGAACTATCATACATGTTGTTTCTTATTGTTGTTCCAGTACCGTCGGTCTTGATGAATACATCATCACCGAGAATTGTTGATGTTGAGTTTAAAAGAAAAAAGATGGTGAATGCCATTTTGTAATAATCTAATGTTTTCATATAACAATTGTTTTTAGTTGTAGTCTGTAGTTTTTTCTCACAGATGTTCATGACCATATGTAAGAATTAATGTTTTAGGACTGTTTATTTTTAATAATCGCAGTGGCTAAATTACTTCATTCTTATAAAAAACTTCATTTTATACATGAAAATATGGTGGACAATGTGAAAATGTAATATGAAGATTATCAGATGTATATGTATATTCCTTTGGGCATTTGGTGGACAGGCAAAAAAACAAAACAAAACCCCCGTAAAATGTGCTCATTTTACGGGGGATAATCACGAATTGTGATGCCAATTAGTTTAGTTTAAAGTTTTATTTATGTGTTTATCATTAACTATACATTAATTCGTGCAACATTTTGTCAATATTAGCTACTGCTCCAGCATTTATTTTTCGGGCAAAGCGTTGTTTCATTTTTTTAAAAGCTTCACTGTTGTAGTCAAGTAGAATCATTATTTCGTCGTTTGGAAAGCGGAGTAGCGAAAGGCATGCCCATTGAATTTCAATTTCACGCAAATCAGGATAAGTGTTTTCGAGTTTTGAATATAAACCATTCAGTGTTGCATTCATTTCTTTTTTGAAGTATGCCGGATTGCTCAAATGAATATACTCATCGTAGTAAAGCATTAACAATTCGTTCATGCTCATCCCTGATTTTAATTTGCCTTTTAAATTAATTGTTTCTTTTTTCTCTTTTATCAGATTATGCAGAGTTTCTTTTTTTCGATTGATAATATCCTGTATTGTTTCTTTTTTTTCCTGAATGTTTTTTATTTCAATATCTTTTATTTTCTTACTGTTCATTTTCGAAATTCGAATATATATTCCAAATGATAAAATGCATATAAGAATAATTGATAAGATTAATAACAATACTTTTGCTTGTGAATTTGATACTTTCTTTTCTGAGAGAAATATTTGCTCCAATTCTTTGCCTTTAGGTTGATTATTTATACTCTGTATAGAATCTGACAAATCCTGATAAATACTAAAGTATTTTTTTATCTCAATAGTTTTGTTTTCTCTGTATGCCACATTTGCAAGAATTCGGTAACAGTCTCGCATAACAACTAGATCTGGGTGCAATTTTAATGTCTTAAATGCATATATTTTGGCTGAATCATTAGCCGATAATTTAAAATACGATTCAGCGAGGTAAAGAGTTTGAAAAGGTTTTCATGCTGCTATTTGAGGGAATTTAAATGAATTTCTAATATATAAACAGGCTAAATCATATTGTTCAGCATGGAACTGATTTATACCAGCAAATAAATATGAAACACCTAATACAAAAGAGTCTTTAGAGTGTTTGAATACTTCATTGAATTTTAGTTGTGCTTTTTTAAATTCTTTAAGATATGTATAACATTTACCAATGTTTATAAGTGCGTAATGAGCAGAAGTTAAACTACTTGCTTTTACATGATAATTATAAGAAAGTTGATATTTTGAAATTGCCTCTTTATTATTCCCCTGAAAAGTAAATACATCTCCGATATCCGAATTAATCCGACCCAAAATAAAGTAATCTTTTGAAGAGCAGCAGTCGAGTGCCTTGAGGTAAAAAGTCATGGCTTTGTCATATTGAAGTCTGTACTTAAACATGCGGCCGGTATAAAAATAACAAAAGGCAAGGTGTTTTTTGTCGTTCTTTTTTTCGTAATATTCGGTAGAGGTATTTAATATTTTGGAATGAACTATTTCAAGATTTTTTTTATCATGTAATTGTATGAAAATTAAACCAAAAAGCGCTTTTTGATCATCGTTTATTGAGTTGTATTCGTAGTTGTTGAGTATACTCATTGCTGAGTCGGGAGCTGACTCGGCAATTAATTCTGCTTTTTCCAGATCATTGGTAACGTTGGAGCATGCCACGCCAATAACGATGAATAAAGAGACATAAATGAATTTTAATACATGCTTCATGGCCAAATTTTTTATACCATTGCAAATGTACAAAATAAAAGTGTAATTGTTAAACAAAAAAATCTCTTTTCAGAGGCTTCCTGTGGCGGTTTTCTTTGTTATTGTTACTATTTCTTAAAGGAAATAGTGATTATGTAAAAAACAAATATTATTCTGAATAGTTTATTTTTATGCAATATAAAAGCTACTCACACAAACAATGAAAGTTTGTGTGAGTAGAATATTAATTATTAATTTGCTTAATAGAACATCCAATCCATTGTTTCAACTTCGGCCTTGGAGGTGAGTCCCGCATTGCGCTGAGCAACAGGCGAATTTGTAAAACCAAGTATCAGGCAAGCTCCTTTGGGTAATAAAAGTGTATGTTTTCCGGCGCCAAAACTATAAGTGTGTATATTTACAGGGGGCATGCCCTTTATGCGTAATGCGTTCATTATTTGAGGACTTGCTTGCCCGTATAAGTCGGCTGATGCATCTTTCTCAAGTATGGGTGCATGTGCATATCTGCGATGATCGTCACGGAAAAATCCTACCAGAAGCTTCACATTCTCAGAAGTTTCAAATTCAACAGATGTCCCATCGGCTCGTTGTGTAGCCATATTCTGAAACCATGCTGACATTTTTGATAATTCAGGTGCGACTGTTTCTATCTCCGATTTATAATCAGAATAAAGCGAATCACCGGCTTGTAACTTTACAAGTTTGGGTTGTGAAATCGTTTTTACAGCAACTGGGTTAAGTGGTTGTATAATAGCCTTTTTCGTGGTTCTATTTTGCTCTGATTTTAGATAAGCCAGATTTGTCCTGAAATTTTTCAACTCTTTTTTATACAGAATATATAGTTCAGCCCAGGTTTTGTTTGTGCCGTCAACTCCGCTTATAGGTATTTGACGCTGAGAAGTTTGCATGCTGTTAGCATATAAATAACTGTCCTTGGTTAATTCAACCAGGGTTTTATAGTGGGCAAGACTTTTTTCCATAAACGGTATGGCGGCATCTAAATCGGCAATGTTTTTACCCCACTGATAGTCGAGAATCAACTTTGCGGCCTTCACCCTCAGGTTAAAATAGTAGGCAAATTCTCTGTAACAATGTATATCATTCCGAAGGCGTTCATACTCAGCACTGTTACGGGTGGGTTTTCCTTTTACCGAATCGATTGCAGCTACGGCTTTATCTCCGTGCTCTACTACCTGAGCAATGATGTCAAGTGGTAATTCGCCTGTATGTGCTTGTTTTTTCCATTCTTTTTCTACGTATTCAATAAGCTTCTCACCTTCGGGGCCACAGCTTTCGTAAAAGCCCGGCCATATCGTATATTTGTAAGGATTTACTAACTGACTCATAAACATTCCAAGGAGTAATGTTTGTCGGTTACCTTCGGTTATACCAAAGCGACGGAGTAATTTGGGCGCAATTTCGGCACTTTCGTCGTAGGCTCGTTGGATTTTTCGTGCATCTTCAGCACTTACACCATAATAATTGTTCAACTGATTGTCCCAGTAATTTTGTTCTTCATTTCGGTTTCGTTCTGCTTTCCATGCATAACGAGCCCAGGTTTTGTACCACAACCAGTCGCGTTCAATTTGTTTTTGTCGGGTTCCGTCAGGAAGTTTATCGGCCGTATAGGGCCAATCCCAGTACGATGCCTGTGGGTACAGATGAAGCGCATTGGCTCCGTGAACTTTGTGCATGGCTTTTACCGTTTTTTGTACAAAATCGGGTGAACTCCAGCGCCATGGTTCAAGGTTGGCAAGGATATGAACATTTTCTATATGTATGCTGCCCAGCGAACTCAAATCGGTGTGAATTTTCGCCCAGGGTCCGCGTGGTTCGTAGGTAGTGAGACTTTCACCATTGTATTTGTGCATGGTGTACAAGTTTTTGTATATTGGTAAAGCTGCATCCATCACCATTTTTGCATCAGTATCGTGTGCCCGGAGTAGAACCGGAGGTTCATCGGTACGTCCCAATGCTTTAAGCCCGTCTTTTACTCCGGGGATGATGGTTTCGGTGAACCATTTTACATCATCTTCATATGTGTCCATTGCTTCGCCGAGGCAAACCAACAATCCTACATTGGGATAATTTTCAATGAACGCGGCTATACTTTTTCGGGTGTAGTCTGAAACTAAAGGGGTGATTGGGCGGTTTCTGTCCTGAGTAGTAATACCGTAGTGCTCGGCAAAGGGTTTCGAAACCAGAATGTTGTAGAACATTTGAATAACAAATATTCCACGTTTATCGGCTTCGTGAGTCAGAAAGCTGAAAATTTCCTGATTCTTTCTGAAAGTTTCATCGTCTACTTCAACGGCAAACGGATAGTCTTTTAGCTTTACCAATGAAGCAAACGGATGCCCGTTCCATAAATAGAGTGAGTTCATTCTGTTGGCTACCAACATATCCAGGTATTCAATCCAGTGTTTTTTGTCGTATAACCAGGGAAAAGTTTCGGGAGTGTACGGGTATTCGTATACAGTTCGTCCGGGCAAATAATAAGGTTTTTGAATCCCGATTGCTGTGCCACGCAAAACCATTTCGGGAGCCTCCGTAAGCGAAGCAGGTAAATCAAGTTTCCCTTTATCGTTTAAACGGTCAATAATTTCCTGGCAACCATAAATAGCACCGTTGCCATCGGCTCCGCAGATCAGTGTAATATTTTCCTTTGTGTTTATCTGGAAACCTTCTTTATTAGGTTTGGATGGTAAAGGTAATTTCAGCTTTTTGTAGAATTTTGCGGCTTGAGCAGCATCTTTATGCTCAAAAATTACAAAAAATTGTTCTTTTTTGGAAATGTGCTTTGTTCCCTCTGTTTGAACAGAGTAGCCATGTCGGGTTAAATTATCCGATAGATTTTTTGAGGCAAACTGTACTCTGTTCGAAGATGTTGAAAAGGTAACAATGCGAACGTTTGACGCAAATGAAATAGAGCTTACGAATAGGAGAATGATTGCTAAACTTCTGAAATACATACTTTAAAGCTAAAAATTAGTGTCGTGTTTATTTAAATACAGGACGCTTTTCAGCATAGTTTGTACTCGTATAGTAATGTGAGGCAGTAGTTAGCGGGTGTAAACAGCGCTGTAGTTTGTAGTGACCGAATTGCTGGCTACAATATTGTAGTTTATAGTAATTGTCGAAAGGTCTGCATTTACCGTGCCCGTTCCGGATTTTATGAATGAGCCGGTTTCTCCCAATGTTTGTTGTTGAATAGTGATTTTGGAATTAGATATTGTAGCAGTTACATCGTAATTGCCGTCGGATCCCACCCTGTGAAAGTTGCTTATTAAATAGTCGGTAGAGTTGTTCTTCGTTTTGTACAGAGTGACCAAATAACTTCTTTGCGATCCGGTTTGCGATGTTTCAACACATCTGTAGTCTGTGCCTTTGGATGTTGTGCTTGTGTCGCATGAAACAAGTATTAAAAAAAGGAAAAGTGTGACTGCAAAAAGGTTATTTTTTCTTACGTTGTTTAGTAATGTCATTTCCATTGTCATATTGGGTTGTTTCTACGAGTTTGCCTTTTTGATTGTATGCCTTTGCTTCACCATGTCGTTGCCCTTTTACAAATGGGATTTCGGACATTAATTCGCCGGTTTTATAATAGGTTTTCCAAATTCCTGTTTTATTGTCGTCTTCGTATAATCCCCGGTTTTTAACTTCTCCGGTTTCATAATAAAAAATCCATTCGCCGGTGGCTTTACCTTTTGTGTAGTTTCCTTTGTGTTTTAGTTGTCCGTCAGGATAATACACAAGCCATTCACCTTCGAATAAGTCATTGCGATAATTGCCGGTGCTGTATATTGAGGCATTATTGTAAAAAGTTTTCCAAATGCCGTTTTTCCGACCATTCAGATAACCTCCGGTTTGACGCAATATGATTTTAGTGCTATCGAAATATTCTTTTATATCACCTACAATGGTATCGTTGTTGTAAAGGCATTCGTATTTCAGTTTGCCGCTTGGGAAAAAGGCATTTAATTTGCCATTTAGCCTGCCATTTTTATAATGGCAAATTTTATTAATAGTCCCGTTTTTGTAACTTTTGTAATAATCAATGTATTGTCCTTCAAAAACTCCGTTCTGCATGGTTACCCTATCGCGAATATTGCCATTCTCGTGCCAGGTGACAGACTGTCCGTTTTCAATGCCTTCGCGGTAATTTTTGCTAATTCTGGGGCGACCATCTTCGAAAAATGCAGTAAATTCACCATGTAAAACACCTTTTTTATAATAGCATTTTTCCTGTAATTTGCCGTTTTCGTAATAGTTATACACCACACCATGCAAGGTATCGTTACTGTATAACGCTATTTGCATAATTTTTCCCGAAGGGTAAAAGTATTTTGAGGTATCGTTGAGCAGCCCTTTTTTGTAGTTTAATTCTTGCTTTAATGTACCGTCTTCGTAATAATCAAGCCATTTGCCATCGAGCAGGTCGTAGTCATATGCACCTTCCTGCCATATTTTTTTGTTCGGATACCAAATTGTATAAAGTCCGTGCTTTACTTTTCCGAGTTTTTGGTGGTTGATAACTGAATATACCTCTTTTATCACCTTTTTTTCATTATCGTAAAAGGTGCTGACTTTCGTTTGTGCAGCTATTGAACCTGCTAATACAAACAAACAGAAGATGATATGTTTTATGCGTTTTTGCATTTATCGTATATCCAATAATAGCTGTGTGCCGCCCAGTGGCTGACGATGTCCGTAGTCCATAATTGCAGCAACCACATATTTCCCTTTTGTGGTAATTTTGGGCATTTGAAGCGTAATTTTGCGGGAACCATCCGGCATGATTGTGGTTTTCGATACCCCGAATTTCTCTTCTTTTCCCGTCTGCATATTTGCCAGAGTAAGGTATACATTTGCATCAATTACTTTGTCGCCAATGTTGTTTACCGTTACTTCAAAAACCTGCTGTGTATCGGTTTTTTTTGTTATTTCTTTTAAATTGCCTATTGTAGCTTTGTAATTTGTATTACTACGGGGCGACTGATTAACCATTACAACAATACGTGGAACAAGCAAGACCCCTGTTGCCAGTGTTTTATCGGCCTCAAATGCCGATTGCTCTTTGGCAACCTCAACATGCATCATACACCATCGCGAGTTAAATCCGTCTTTGGGTACTGTCATTATAATGTCTAATTGTGCCGTTTGGTTCGGATTGAGTTCAATAAATGCCGGATTTATTGTAATCCAGTCGGCGCATGAACGTTTGCTACTACCCAAAGGTACAACTTTTCGGTTTCCTTCTGAATCAATAATATAATCCGATATTTTAAGGCTATATTTTTGAGGTTGTGCAGAGTGATTAATTATTGTGAGCTGTTTTTTTTGATTTTCTCCGGGGTCGGCATTGAAATTCATCAATACAGGCGATACTTCGAAGTCTTGAGCAATAGCTATATGTACCAGTGCTAAAAGTGCTATTACCAATCGGATTTTTGACATACAATTAAAATTAATAAAGCAATGTTTTGTAAATTATTTTGCTACAAAAATAAGATATTTATACGAATAAAAGAGCTGGATGTTTATTTTCATTCAAAAAAATCCAATCATAAAAATTCAAATGATTGAATTACTTTCTGATTATTTCTATCTTTGTTGTGCAAATATTTAAATATGAAGAAAATATTCATTTTTGGGCTTGTAATAAGCATTCTTGCCGGGTGTGTTCCTAAGAAAACGGAAAAAACTGAAAATGTAACTCCGAAAGACATCCCGGCTTTCAATGCCGATTCGGCCTATGTATATGTACGTGATCAGGTTATTTTTGGCCCCAGAGTTCCAAATACTGAAGCTCATAAGAAATGTGCGGTTTATTTAGCCTCCAGGTTAAAAGATCGGAAGA
>JBLIZK010000068.1:0-4250 GCA_048859825.1 Paludibacter sp. | reverse complement strand
TCAACTCCCAGTTTCATTCCTTCAATTCTGCTATCTTCGTCGGTTACGGCAGTAAGAAGTATAACGGGGATGTGCGAAGTTCGGTTGTCGGAACGTATTTGTCGAATAAGTTCCATACCATCCATCTCCGGCATTCGTAAGTCGGTAACAATTATATCCGGTTGTATTGTTTCAATTTTCTTCCATGCTTTTTTCCCATTCGAAGCATCAGCCACTCTGAAGTTGTTATTTAAACTTGCACATAAATAATTTCTGAGTTCATCGTTGTCTTCCACAATAAGAATGAGCGGATTCTGAGCATCTGCATTTTCGTCTGAAATTAATTCAACTGACTGATAATCAATTTTGCTTTCCAGTATAGAATTGTTTTCGAAGCTTACATACAAATCATTGTCGAAATGATGTTTTCCCTTTAGAAATGTTACTGTGAAAGAAGTGCCAACGCCTAACTTGCTGTCAACCTGTATTTGTGCATGGTGAAGTTCAGTAATTTTTTTAACCAACTCCAATCCAATACCAGTACTTTTTTGTGTAAAATTAGTTAAAGTTGGGATGCTGAAAAAGCGTTCGAAAATAAAACTTATTTTTTCCTGAGGTATTCCAACTCCTTCGTCAATTACTTTCAACGAAATACTTTCAGAGTTATTTTCGGTGAAAACTTTTACTTTTTTCCCGGGCAAAGTGTACTTTAATGCATTGCTTAACAGGTTCTGAATTATCGATTCCAGTCTTTCGGAATCAGCCCAGATTGTTTCGTCGGCTGAGTTGTTTGTCGAACTAAGTTCAATTTTTTTTGCATGCGCGAGCTCCTGAAAATTTGCCACACAATTTTCCACAAAATCGCCGAAGTTTATTTCTGTCAGGCAAAGTTGCATCTTGTTGTTTTGAAGTTTTCTGAAATCCAGAATCTGGTTGATCAGCGACATTACTTTGTCGAGATTAGTACGAACCAGCTTCATCTGTTCCTTCACTTGTGGAGCAATATCTTCCTTCAAAACATTGTCAACAGGCAGCGAAATAAGCGTTAGTGGTGTGCGTAGTTCGTGCGAAATGTCGGTAAAGAAACGTAATTTTACATCGGACATCTCTTTTTCAATTTGCACGTTGTTTTTAAGAGTGATAATCGTAATAACTATCTGTAAAGCAATGTAAAACACCAAAACAATGAGTAAGAAATAGATGATTTTAGCATAAATTGACTGCCAAAACGAAGGTAAAACGGTTATGTTTAATTGACGTTCGTTATTTACCCATACTCCTTCGCTGTCGGTGGATTTTACCTTAAATACATAGTTGCCGGGAGGTAATGATGTGTAGGTTGCATTGGGTCGATTACCTACATTGTTCCATTCTTTATCAAAGCCTTCTAACATATAAGAGTATTGGATTTTTTCCGGAACGCGCATGTCCAAAGTGGCAAACTCAAGTGTAAACACATTCTGTTTGTGTGTAAACTCCAACTCTTCAATGTTGTTTATGTTACGGGTCAGGGTACCATCCGGGTTAATTTCTATTTCCTTATTTAATATTTTGAGACCTGTAAAGGCCAAAGGAGCAGGAATCGATTTTCGTTTTACATCGAGTGGGTTGAATATGTAAAATCCTGATTTAGAGCCAATACATATTTCGCCGCTCTTCAGCATAGTTGATGCTGCTTCTGAAAACTCAATATTCTCAATTTCATTCCCTTTACCAAATAGTTCGAAGTTTTTCTTTGCTTTATTAAAACGAATAATTGAATTTTCAGTGGTTAACCACAAACTTCCGTTTTTATCATCCAGAATACTATAATATATGTTACCCGGATAGCCGCCTTTTGCTTCAAATTTCTCGAATTCCAATTTGTCGGGTGTCGCGTTTCTGTTGACTATTCTCATAAATCCACCACCAAATGTCGCTATCCAAATGTTTTTTTCGGTGTCTTCGGTAAAAAAGTGAATATCGTTTGTAGATATACCCTCCGGTTTACTCAGATTATTCCGATAGTAATTAAATTTTATTTTTCGGAAGTCCTTTTGGTTAGCATCGAAATACAAAAATCCTTCAGTAGTAGCTACCCAAATAGTATTTTTCGAATCTACAAAAATATGCCGCACTTTCGAACAGTTTTCAATCGGGTAGTTTTTTAAGTCATTTGCCGCATTTATAAATTGTACATCATCTCCATTTTTAACAAGCAGATGTAATCCGCCTCCATAACTACCAGCCCATAATCGGCCAAGCTTATCCTGCACCATGCTATAAAAATCGTCTGATGCAGGTGAGTATGCATTCTTGTTGTGGGCAAACGATGTAATATTATATGATTTTCCGGATTGTTTGAGTCGGTATATACCTGTTTGTTTGGTCATTAGCCAGATGTCGCCATTTTGCTCCTGAAATATGTTGTAAGTAAGAAAGTAGGTTGAAGCATCGGGTCGGATGTTCCCCTGTCCATCAAGCACACCTATTTTATTCCTGTTTTGGTCGTATAAATGAACTTTTCCATCTTTGGTTGCAATCCATAGTTTTTTGTCCGTTGTTTCCAAAACGGCTCTTACTTCATTGGATACATTGTATACCGATTTTTTGTCGGGCATTATGTGCGAAAAATATTCCGGTAGAAATGTACATTTAAAAATACCGTTTCCTCGGTTTGTGCTCAGCCACATTACTCCCTGATTATCGGCGATAACGTGGTTTACACCATAGCGAAGAAAGATATTGATATCATTATTATATAAACTCAGAAATGGTATTAGTTTGTTGTTCTCCCTGTCGTACCAGGAGTATGCTCCATAATACGATTGTATCCATAAAATGTCATTTTCATCTTCTTCGAAAAGCATATTCGGATTAGTCGTTTTCTCAGGTATTAAATCTGCCTTAATGAATTCTACAGTATTGTGCTGAGTTTGGTATTTAACTACTCCACTGGCTTTAACCCCAAACCATACATCGCCTGCTTTATCAACGTAGGTTTGTAGAATATCATTGGTTACTAGATTCTTATGTCGTTCTTTTGTGAAATGTTGGATTTCATTTTTAAGAGAATTGTAGGTCAAAAAACCATTTCTGTTGGTTGTAAGCACGTAAAAACTCGGATAAACCGTTTTAATGTCAGTGATTTGGCATCCTGAAGGTAGTTTTATTGTTTTGAATTGCTGGTTTTTTTTATTGAATACATAGGCATTCTCATTTCCTCCGAATACTATCCTGTCATTGTCTTCTGTAAACGAAAAAACTGCTTTGCCCGAAATGTATTGATTTATTTTGCCCGTCCTATCAACACTACTTATACCAGAATGAGTAAGTATCCATGTGTTTTTCTGAGCATCGATAAAAACCTTTTCAACGATATTTGAGGGTATTTTTCCGTTTGACTGATTAAAGTTGGTGGTGGTAATTTTACCGTTTTTTGTGTTTATAAATACTCTGTAACAGCCGGTTTTATTGGTTGCGAGCCAAGTTGTTCCATCTTTCAAAACAAAAAAACTTTTAATCTTATCGGTAATATCATTTCCTTTTTCATCGGTTGGTCGTATGAATTCCTCAGTGTCAACACTGAAACAATATACTAAGTCGTCGTACGAGCGTAACCATAAATTGCCTGCATGGTCCTCTTTTATTTCTAAGAAACGATTGCTTGAACCGGAAAATTTCCTGCTGAAATATTGATTATAGCTTTTAAATACTCGTCCGTCAAATCTGTTTAATCCATCGCGTGTACTTACCCATAAAAAGCCTTTTTTATCTTTGTGCATAGCTGTTACATTGTTTTGCGACAACCCCTGATCGGAGGTGTAGTGCATAAACGAGAAATGCTGCTGCGCAATTAATTCTGCAAAAGCAACAATGCAGAATAGGGTTAGTATCAGTAGTTTTTTCATGTTCAATTTAAAATTTCTCACTCAAAATTATTCAAACTCTGATTAGAAAGTATTATTAAAAAGCAAAAATAGTGAATTACGTCAATTTATGCACAGAATGAAGTAAATTATCCACATACATTAATAATGCTACAAGTATTTTTGCATCGATAATTATTTTCAACTAATCACTAAAAATTTTTTATGTATGAAAAAAACATTACTCTTTGCAACATTTATAGTTGCTAGCATTGCATTAAATGCACAAACCTATTTGCTAACATTTGAGGCTTTGTACAGTCAATTAAAGACTGGTAAAGCTAATGGTACTGAAACAAGTGCAACGTATGATGGAACTAGTACCACAAAGTTACTATTAAATGCAGATAGGACTATTGGAAT